>JARRNW010000169.1:0-11633 GCA_037384565.1 Candidatus Thiodiazotropha sp. | reverse complement strand
GAAGGGTAACTGGTTGTATGGAAAAGGATTTCTTGTGTGGGTGTAGTTAAACCTGAACGAGGTATTTATCCATGGAGTCCATACTAAGTGACATCAAGAAGATTTGATACTGACGCCGTCCTGAAAAAGATACTCGAGCATGACCAAGAGGGCTTCAACTCTTTCTATGAGCGCTATCGTGGTCGGGTTTTTCGTTTCATCGTACGGCAATATGGAACAGGGGAATACGGTAAGGCCGCTTACTATTCCGCCTGGCGCCACTTGGTCGTATCCGGTCTGGCCGACAAGACCCCCAAGGCCCTCAAGCTCTCTTTCTACCAGTATCTGGGTTCGTCAGTCAGTTCGGTGTTGCCCTCTCAGAGGGTTCAGGGTCAAACCAGTTATCTCCCCAAAGATATCGAGCAGGATGGAAACTGGAGCCTGACTCTGATCGAGCATTTCAAGCACTTGACCGAGGATAAAAAACGCTTTTTCCTGTTCAAACACGAAATTGGAATTAGTGAAGCGGCCATTGCCCGCACCCTGAACGTCAAGAAAAAGGTGGTCGAGAACAGTATCGAGGAGGCGGAAAACGAGCTTCGGGTCGCCATGACAGAATCCGGCTGTCCATCCCATCTGACCCTTGAAGCCCTTTATCGGGGCAGTCGCGTTGTCAAACCGCCAGTCTCCTGGGACAAGGAGATCATCGAATCTTTCACTATGTGGATCAAACAGACGGATCATCAGCCATTGGGGCATCAGAGTGCGTCCGAACCCGATGAGTCTGTTGGTCTATCCAGTAAGTGGAATCAGATTCGCGATCGGGTCAAGTCCACGCTGTTCAACATTAAGTCGACCTCAACCCAGAGACGGGGCAAAAGGCGAAATATTCCCTCGACGAATCGCTAGAACGCTTTCAACATCCTGTCATAAGGAAAATCTCGGATAGGGATATTTCTAACTTGCGGGTGTGTTTCGGGAATGGTCAACTCTCAACATTGAGAATCCTTGCCTCATCCCGCCCCGGGGGGGCGTTTGCCTTTTCCCGGATCTGATGATCTGATCCGGTACTGTTCTCCCATGTCGAAACCTCAAAAGCCCGTCTGCCTGAGCCATATGAACGCACTTCCTTCCTGAGCAGGGTGACCCCGACTGGGATTTCCTCGGAAATCGCCGGTTTACGGTACAGCGGCAATGCTCGGGTAATTGCTGATAGGGTAATTCCCAGCTTGTTAGGTAGTCGGGATGATGGTTTATTGAAAGGCGTTTGATGCTTTGGATCGTTTTTTCAAGGAGAAAAATAATGTCGATGATTTCATCCATGAATGGAGCCACGGCCGCCGGGTTGAATAATCTATTCAGTTCCGCCGGTTGCCAGAAGTTTGTGCTGCCCACTGTTTTCAAAATCTGTTGCAAATTCATAACCTCAAATCAAGGTCACCACGGACACAGTCCTTGCCATAGTCATGGCCATCATGGCCATCATGGCCATCATGGCCATCATGGGCACACCGGGCCGCTGCATCCCTATCATCCGGGTGGTTACCAGATTCCGCAAAGACCGCCGGAATGTCCACCGGAACCTCATTGCCCTCCGGAACCCGAGTGTCCGGTAGAGCAGGAGTGGACCGTTTCCCAGCAGAAAGATGGTAAGGCTACCATTGATCTGGGCGATAAATACGAACTGCAGCTCAACGAAAACAGCTCTCAGATCGTCATTATCAACAAAGAGAACGGTGAGAAGACCAATATCTGGGGCGATCCGCATGTCGATTGGAACGGAGATGGCAAGACCGACGCCAACTTCTGGGAGAAGACCACCTTTCAACTGGAAGACGGCACCAAGATCACCATCGATACCGAAAAGTTCGATAAAAACGATATGTACGTGGCCAACGACATCACCATCACCAAGGGTGACAAGGTGATCCAGGTAACGGGCCTGAGCCAGAACGAAAAGGGCGACATGCAGATCAATCAAAGTGACTGCGGTGGCCGCCTGATGGACATGCTGGTAACCGATGGCTTTGTGGTGACAGAGAACGCCTGTGGTGACGGCTGGATCAACCCCGAGACCGGAGAAAAGGCGACTCAGAAGGACTTCGATGTCACCAAGCCTGGTGCGGAAAAGCCCTATGAGTTCTGCCAGGAGTTCGGCCGTTCATTGGGGATCTTCCTCATGACCGGGATGATGTCCTGGAACTGGAACGACTGAGTGGTTCCATCCGGTCGGGTGATAATGCCCGTCCGGAACCCCCAATGCCGCTCATCCCGGTATTGGGCGAAGTAGACCTGGGATGCGACGTCAACAGACCCAAGGAAGGCACTTCTTAGGGTTCGGCGGGGCGCTCAGCGCCATGCCGATTTCTCCCGTCCTGATTCACTACGAAGCCCCCCCTTCCTGATACATTCGTGCTAGTGTAAAATTTCCGCCTTTTCCCTTAGCGGTATTACCATGCTCGATATCAATCCCATGATCCATCAGATCGCCGAACTGAAGGGACGCGCTGCCTCCCTCAGGGGGTATCTTTGACTACGAAACCAAACAGGAACGATTGACCGAGGTTCTCCGGGAACTGGAGGACCCCGCTATCTGGAACGACCCTGATAGGGCCCAGGCACTTGGCCGTGAACGGGCAAGTCTGGAGTCCGTGGTGCTGGGTTTGAGTGAACTCGCCGGCGGTTTGAACGATGCGGGTGAGCTACTCGAAATGGCGGCGGAGGAGGGGGATGAATCCGCCGTTGAATCCATCGGGCAGGAACTGGAGGGTTATGAAAAACAGGTCTCCGGTCTGGAGTTTCGACGCATGTTCTCCGGCGAGACCGATGCCTGTAACGCATTTCTCGACATTCAGGCCGGTTCAGGCGGTACCGAGGCCCAGGACTGGGCTGAAATGCTATTGCGCATGTATCTGCGTTGGGGTGAACACCGGGGTTTCAAAACTGAACTGATCGAGGCCTCCGCCGGTGAGGTCGCGGGTATCAAGAGCGCCACGGTACGCTTCGAAGGCGAGTATGCCTTCGGTTGGCTGCGTACCGAGATCGGCGTGCACCGGCTGGTGCGTAAATCCCCTTTTGACTCAGGCAATCGCCGCCACACCTCCTTCGCAGCGGTCTTCGTCTCTCCGGAAATCGACGACTCCATCGAAGTCGATATCAATCCGGCCGATCTGCGTATCGACGTCTACCGGGCGAGTGGCGCGGGTGGTCAACACGTCAACCGGACTGAGTCCGCGGTGCGTATCACCCATAACCCGACCGGGACCGTGGTGCAGTGCCAGAACGACCGTTCCCAGCATAAGAACAAAGCCACGGCGATGAAACAGTTGAAATCCAAGCTTTACGAGTTGGAGATTCAGAAACGCAACGCCACCCAACAGCAACTCGAGGAGAGCAAATCCGATATCGGCTGGGGCAGTCAGATCCGCAGCTATGTACTGGACGCCTCCCGCATCAAGGATTTGCGTACCGGCGTGGAGACCGGCAACACCCAGGCGGTGTTAGACGGTGGCCTGGATATGTTCATCGAGGCGAGTCTCAAGAGTGGCTTGTGAACGATGCGAACCCGCATGGATTAATTTTCTACCGGCATAGTGCCTGAGGGACCGGTAGTTACAAACGATTTGAGTAGATGTGATCATGAATGACGAGACACAGGACGAAAACAAACTTATCGCCCAACGCCGCGACAAGCTCCGGCAGTTGCGTGATAACGGGATTGCCTTTCCCAACGACTTCCGGCGTAACAGTCTGGCGGGTGAATTGCACGCCGAATATGACGCAATGGGGGACGAGGAACTGGAGAACCTGGGGTTGAGAGTCTCCCTGGCGGGACGCATGATGAGTCGCCGGGTGATGGGCAAGGCGAGTTTTGCCCACCTGCAGGATATGTCCGGGCGGATGCAGTTGTTCGTGCAGCGGGACAGCCTCGAAGAGGGGCTCTATAACGAGCAGTTCAAGAAGTGGGACATAGGCGACATCATCGGTGCCGAGGGTGTGCTGTTCAAGACCAAGACCGGGGAATTGTCGGTAAAGGTCGATCAACTGCGCCTGCTCACCAAGTCCCTGCGCCCTCTGCCGGAGAAATTTCACGGCCTGTCCGATCAGGAGCAGCGTTATCGGCAACGCTATGTGGATCTGATCATGAATGAGGTGTCCCGGGAGACCTTCCGTCAGCGCACCCGAATCGTTCAGTTCATTCGTCGCTACCTTGATGAGCGTGGTTTTCTCGAGGTCGAAACACCGATGATGCAGGTGATCCCCGGAGGGGCCACCGCACGTCCGTTCATCACCCACCATAACGCCCTCGACATGCAACTGTTCCTGCGTATCGCCCCGGAACTCTATCTCAAGCGCCTGGTGGTGGGGGGCTTCGAACGGGTCTATGAAATCAACCGCAATTTCCGTAACGAGGGCCTTTCGACCCGGCACAACCCGGAATTCACTATGCTGGAGTTCTACCAGGCCTACGCGGATTATCACGACCTGATGGATCTCACCGAGGCGATGCTGCGTGAACTCTGCGAGGCTGTCCTCGGCACCGCTCAGGTAACTTATCAGGGGGAGACCTACGACTTCGCCAGCCCCTTTCAGCGCATGAGCGTGAAAGAATCGATTCTGCATTTCAATCCGGATATCCGCTCCGAGCAGCTCAATGATCTGGATCAGGCCCGTGGGATTGCCGAACACCTTGATATTCCGCTCAAGCCCGGTTACGGGTTGGGCAAGGTGTTGATCGAGATCTTTGAAAAGACCGTTGAGCACCGCCTGATGAACCCGACGTTCATCACTGCCTATCCTACCGAAGTCTCTCCCTTGGCGCGGCGCAACGATGAAGATTCTTTCGTCACCGACCGGTTCGAGTTTTTCGTCGGTGGGCGTGAGATCGCCAACGGCTTTTCCGAGTTGAATGATGCCGAAGACCAGGCGGAACGCTTCCGCAAACAGGTAGCGGAGAAGGAAGCGGGGGATGACGAGGCCATGCATTTCGATGACGATTACGTGCGCGCCCTGGAACATGGTATGCCGCCTACTGCCGGTGAAGGGATCGGTATCGACCGGTTGGTGATGCTGCTCACTGACGCCCCATCGATTCGTGACGTGCTGCTGTTTCCTCACATGCGTCCTGAGATATGAGTGAGCGGGCAGGCGAAGACCCGGTTCGACCAACCGGTCATGTCGTGACTGCGCACCCACTCGTACAAAGATCCTGGACCGCCTGGTTGCCACTCCTGACCCTAGGGGTGTTTCTGTTCGGATTGCTGTTCGCCCTGCTGCTTGGCTGGCAATTCGACAGGACCGGCTATTGCGACCTTCAGCGCGATGCCTTTATCTCCCTGAACACGACACTGAATGCCTGGCCTGCCGCATTGTGGAGAAACCTGACACAGTTTGGTGACGCCGCTGTACTGATTCCCCTGCTGTCCCCCATAATCCTCTGGCGTCCCCAGGCGATGGCCGCGGCCTTGGCTGCTGCTCCGGTTGCGTCCCTATGCTCCGTGACCCTCAAACATCTGATGGCTGTCCCGAGACCCGCCGCATATCTGGACCCGGATCAGTTCATTATTCTAGGCCGCGCCCTGAAGGCGAAGAACAGCCTCCCTTCCGGGCATTCACTGACCATCTTCACTGGCGTGACTGCCGTTCTGGTTACTCTGTATCTGTTCGAGCGATCCTGGCGAATGGGGTTGCTAACCCTGGTCGTCCTACTGTTCGCCGGAGCGGTGGCGGTCTCCCGGGTAGCGGTGGGCGCCCACTGGCCACTGGACACCCTGGGCGGAGGACTGCTGGGAATCCTGGCCGGAATCATCGGTGCGGGACTCGCCTTACGCTACCAACGGTGGTGGCGTTTAACTCCGGGTTCCATTGCGCGATGTCTGGTTGGTGTCGTCATGCTACTGATGAGCGGCTCACTCTTTTTTCAGGTTTTTAAAAAGCCCGAGTTGGCGGTTAGTCTTGGGGTGTCCGGCGTGTGCGGTCTGGTTGCGTTGGCATGGCTATGGCGGGGTTGCAGGTCGCACTGGCTGGTGAGGTTGCACAAGCACAAGCGGAGCGCCTTGCAATGAGGCGTGAACGACTGTCATTGATCACCCCTCGGCGGGGGATTTTTCGAGCAGATGCCATAGACGCGAAACCGCGATATCCCTCCGGCACGATTGGGCTTATGGTTCTGCTCTGCCTGGTGAATCTGCTGCTGTACCATTGGCCGCTCTACCGCTTCGCGATTGCAAATTTCGACAGTTTTGATCTTAACAGTGCCTTGACCCTGGCCACCCTCTCTGTGGTGATCTTCGTTGTGACGCTGTGGGTGCTCTCATTCCTGCTGTTGATCAGCCAGAGGCTGCTCAAGCCCATTGGCATAGTGATGTTTATCGGTAATGCCGTGGCCCTGTATTTCGTACAGACCTACCAGATCGTCCTCGACAAGACGATGATCGGCAATGTCATGAACACGCGATACTCCGAGGCATCAAGTTTTTTTCATCCCATGCTTTTCGTTTATGTGCTCGTTTTCGGACTGCTTCCAAGTGGGTTGCTTCTGCTAAAGCGCTACCGGCATACGACCCGGTTGCGTCTTGTGATGGTCATGTGTCTGAGTCTGGTGCTCGGTGGGGGATGGGTCTATGGGAATGCCGATACCTGGCTGTGGATCGACAAGTATGCAAAAAAACTCGGTGGCATGGTCATGCCCTGGTCTTTTGTCATCAATACCATTCGCTATCAAACGGAGCACCATGCCAGCATAGAAGAACAGATACCGCTTCCGCCAGCACAGATCGATTCGGATACCAGGACGGTGGTCGTGTTGGTGATCGGAGAGTCCGCGCGGGCGGCAAATTTCTCCCTGTATGGTTATGATCGACCCACCAATCCGATGCTCAGGGAAGATGCTGCGGTGGCCATGCTCAATACCCATTCTTGTTCCACCTATACGACGGCTTCCGTGAGCTGCATCCTTTCCCACGACAATGTGAATACGCTTTTCTCCGAGCAATACGAGCCCTTGCCCAGCTATCTTCAGCGCTTCGGTGTGGATGTCATCTGGCGTACCCGCAACTGGGGGCAACCGCCTTTGAAAATTGCAACCTACGAAGAGGGCTCCGAAATCAAAGACCGATGCGAAGGGCAACCCGGTTGCGAGGGGGATGAGGTTCTGCTGAGCGGGTTGGCGGAGCGCATTCGGTCATCCGCGGAAAAAAAGGTCTTCGTGGAAACCCGTGTGTAAAACCGTCGAACTGAACCAGTGCTCGCGTGAAGAACTGATCAATGCCTATGACAACTCCATTGTCTATACCGACTATGTTCTGCACCGGCTTATCGACATCCTTAAACATCTGGACGGGATTCCTGCGGTGATGATGTACATCTCCGATCATGGTGAGTCTCTGGGAGAGCATGGCCTTTACCTCCATGGAACACCCTATGCCATCGCCCCCGACGTGCAGAAACAGGTGCCCTTTATCGTCTGGATGTCCGAGGGTTTTGCCCAAGCCAAGGGACTTTCCAATACACTGCTTGAAAAGCAGACGTCGCATTCACAAGACAACATCTTCCACAGTGTCCTGGGGGCGTTGGATGTAAAGAGCAGTGTGTATAACGGGAATCTCGATATTTTCAAAACCCCGGTCAGTAAAGAGTGAACAGGTCTGTCCGTGGGACATTTGTCGTGGTCGCTCCTGACTGGCTTAATGCCCAAGAAGCAACAGGCCCTCGGCATGTTCCAGATGCTGGGCAGTGCCTGCCAGCACCAGTACGTCTCCTGCCTGTAATCGGGTTTCCGGGCCTGGCGCCTCTCCGCGGATCCCGCCCCGGCGTACCGCGGTGACGCTGATATCCCAGTCCCACAGGTGCAGATCCTCGATAGTGTGACCCACCGCGAAGGCGCGCTCGGGTAGGGTGACGGTGTGCAACCGTTCCTGGAATGCCTCCCCATGCTCCAGGTCGATCGCTTCCTGACCATGGTAGAAATCCCGCAACAGCTTGTAGTGATTTTCACGAACTCCCCGCATGATCTTCAGAATACGTGAACCGGGTACCTTCAACAGTAGCAGTAACTGACCGCCCATCATCAGACTCGCCTCCACCATCTCCGGCATGACCTCGGCTGCGCCCGCCGCCTCGAGTTCCTCCAGGTGGGTGTCGTCGCGGGTTCTTACCAACACCGGAATCTCCGGGTAGTGCGCCTTGATATGCTGGAGGATCTTCAGCGCCGAGGCATGCGCCTCGTAGGTGACCACCACCACACCCGCCCGCTCGATGGCGGCGGCGTGCAGAATCTCCTGTCGCGAGGCATCTCCGAAAAACACCGGGTCGCCCGCATCGTGGGCCTCCTGGACCACCCGTGGATCGAGATCCAGGGCGACATAGGGAAAGCCTTCCTGCAGCAGCAGACGCCCCAGATTCTGACCGATACGTCCGTAGCCGCAGAGAATCACATGTTTCTCCAGGCGCTTGCTCTCCTGTTGCAGGTCAAGTACGGAACCGCTTGTGTCCAACGGGTTGCGCAGGGCGCAAAAGCGTTTCGCAATGCGGCCGTTGTAGCGGATCAGAAATGGCGAACCGGCCATGCTGATGATGATCGCGGCGAACAGCATCTGACCGGTGCGCTCCTGTAACAGGGACGACTGCAGGGACAGGTCGAGCAGCACGAAGCCGAATTCCCCTCCTTGGGCAAGCAGCAGTCCGGATCGCAAGGCGGTCTCCATGGGGCGCTTCGAGATCCGTGCCAGGAACAGGATGATCAGGGCTTTACCCAGAATCAGAGCGAACGCCAGCAACACTACCCAGTGCAGACTGGGCCATAGGGAGAGCAGATCGACACGCATCCCAATGGTGACAAAAAACAGTCCCAGCAGGACATCCTGAAACGGCCGGATATCCGCCTCGATTTGATGACGGTATTCCGTCTCCCCCAACATCATCCCGGCCAGGAAGGCGCCCAGGGCGAGGGACAGTCCCGCCTCATGGGTCAGCCAGGCGGCGGTCAGTGACACCAGCAAAACGGTGAGGGTGAACAGCTCCGCGGAACGTGCCCGGGCGATCTCGTGGAACAGGGGACGCAGAACCCAGTGGCCGATAGCCATGATGATGGCGAATACTCCTGTGGCCTTGATGATCGCCCAGGTCAATGGCCACAACAGTCCCTGGGAGTCCCCCTGGTTCAGCAGGGGAATGATCACCAGCAGCGGGATCACAGCCAGGTCCTGAAACAGCAGGATGCCAATTGCCAGACGGCCATGTTCGGTGTTTACCTCCGCCTGTTCGGACAGCAGTTTGGTTACGATGGCGGTGGATGAAAGGGCCAGAATGGCACCGATGATGAGCGCCTCCATAAGGTCGATTCCGAGCAACCCGGCGAGGGCGCCGAACAGCGTCGTGGTGAGTAACACCTGGCTGCCGCCGGAACCGAATACCGCGCCTTTCAGTGCCATCATCTGCGGCAGGGAGAACTCCAGGCCGATGGCGAACAACAGAAACACGATGCCGAATTCCGCGATAAACCGAGTCTCATCGTTGGATGCGATGAGCCCTCCGCCGAAGGGTCCGACCAGAACGCCGACGATCAGGTAACCGAGGATAGGCGGCAGGTGTAGACGTCGAAACAGGGTGACAATCAGCACGGAAACGCCAAGCAGTATCAGGATAATCTGAAGGGTGTGAATGTTCATGGTTTGTGGTTTTTGTTGTGCGAGACCCTGTTCATCAGTTTGAGGAAAAGCCGAAGATAAATCCAGACTGAGCGTCTGTGGGACTGGCGGAGAAACGATTTCGTGGGGTTGCTTCGTGCTGAAAGTGGTAGAATCAAGAGATTAGGTCAAACAAGCAGAAGAGAACGTGGCAAAAAGATCAAACAAAGGCTCCCAGAACAGGGATCCGCATCAGGCGCGCGAAGCGCGAAAATATGAAAACCCCATCCCGAGCCGAGAGTTCATCATGGAAACCCTGGCCCAGGAGGGTGTGCCCATGGACCGGGAGGCTCTGGCCGGACGCTTGGAAATCACCTCGGAAGAGCAGCTCGAAGCCTTACGCCGCCGGCTGCGCGCCATGGAGCGGGACGGACAGCTGATCTGTAACCGCAACCTCAATTATTGTTTGGTCAACAAGCGGGATCTCATTGTCGGACGGGTGATCGGTCATCCCGATGGTTTCGGCTTTCTTCGTCCGGATGACGGGGGTGACGATCTGTACCTCTCCTTCAAGGAGATGCGTTCGGTGTTTCATAATGACCGGGCCGTGGTGCGGGTCACTGGAATGGATCGGCGCAACCGTTTGGAAGGGGCAGTGGTAGAAGTCCTGGAGCGCAACACCCTCAGCGTGGCCGGACGTTTCTACATGGAGAGCGGTGTCGGTTTCGTGGTCCCTGACTCAAAACGTCTGAGCAAGGACATCATCATCCCCTCTACTGAAGTCAATCAAGCCGAACCGGGACAGATCGTGGCGGTGGAGATTATCGATCAACCCACCAAACGCACCCAGCCGATCGGTCGCGTTCTGGAGGTACTCGGAGACCACATGGGACCCGGTATGGAAACCGACCTGGCGATTCGCACCCACGGTATCGCGGTGGACTGGCCCGAGGCGGTGGAACAGGAGGTTCGCGGTTTGACCCCGGAGGTCGCCGAAGTGGACAAAAAAGGCCGGGTGGATCTGCGCAATCTTCCCCTGGTCACCATCGATGGCGCTGATGCCCGGGATTTCGATGACGCGGTCTACTGCGAACCCAAACCCAAAGGCTGGCGTTTGCTGGTGTGTATCGCGGATGTCTCCCACTATGTGACACCGGGATCGGCACTGGATCAGGAGGCTCGCAACCGGGGTAACTCGGTGTACTTCCCGGATCGGGTCATTCCCATGCTGCCGGAGGTGCTCTCCAACGGGCTCTGTTCTCTGAATCCTCAGGTGGACCGCCTGTGCATGACCGCTGAGCTCTACATCAGCAACGAAGGCAAGATAACCCGCTCCCGGTTTTTTCCCGCGGTGATGCGTTCCCAGGCGCGCCTGATCTACAACGATGTGGCCGCCATGCTGGAAGGGGATACAGAGCTGTGCTCGCAGTATCCGGAGTTATTGCCGCACTTGCACAACCTCTATCAGCTGTTTCAGGTGATGCTGGAGCAGCGCGCCGAACGGGGCGCCATTGATTTCGATACCACCGAAACCCGCATTGAATTCAACGAACTCAAACGAGTCGAGCGGATCGTTCCGGTAATACGCAACGACGCTCATCGTCTGATCGAGGAGTGCATGCTGGCCGCCAACGTGGCCGCGGCTCGTTATCTGATCCGCTCCAAGCAGCCCGCACTGTATCGCATCCACGAAGGACCGGCGGAAGAGAAACTCACCGATCTTCGGGAATTTTTGGGTGAGCTCGCCCTGAGCCTGCCCGGTGGCAAGAAACCCAGTGCCGGGGACTATGGGAAACTGCTCGAACAGGTGCGCAACCGCCCGGATCGCCATCTGATCCAGACCGTATTGCTGCGTTCCCTCTCCCAGGCGGTCTACAGTTCGGACAATGTGGGTCATTTCGGTCTGTCTTACCAGGCCTATACCCATTTCACCTCGCCGATCCGCCGCTATCCCGACCTGATTGTGCACCGGGCAATCAAGCACGTTCTAGAAAAGGGACGGGCCGATGACTTCGACTACACCAAGTC
>JARRNW010000168.1:0-7380 GCA_037384565.1 Candidatus Thiodiazotropha sp. | reverse complement strand
TTAAACTCTGGATTTATGCAACGCAAGGGTTAAGTTGCTTAATCTGGTGTAGAGAAGCGGTCATGCCGATTCGATTAAACGAATTCGTCATCATAATTTCACTTTTATAGAAACAAAAATAGGTGGAGCTGTTATCTACATCTATTTTCAAATGATGCCTGTCCTATTTCTCGGCTTGTCCTATTTCTCGGTTAAAAAGTTCCGGCATATAGTGGCGGATATTGAGTGGCGTTAACAACAGACTTGGGGTGTCCATATATGTCCCGTTTCCTGGCGGCGCCTACCGTTCCTACCTTAGAGTGTGTGTCTGGGTAAGCTGAAAGATGCATCTACTCTTTATATTTGATTGTTGAGACTTTGAAAACTTCATCACGCCCCATCGAAGGGAAATCTTTACTATCTCCACCGATGATATTGGGTATGCGTCTTCCAGATAAGGGACTCTCGCCATAGCGAGAGATACAACTGTCCGTCCCAAAGTGATGGTATGCTAGGACTTCATAGCCAGACCATGATGATTTGACCCACATTTCTTCTTTTGAGTTTGCGGTAAACACCTCCAATGTAACGGGAGGGATATCTGGGTAGGTGGAAGCGTAAACCGGACAATAGCGCTCCTGACCCGCGTTGTTGGGTATCGAAAAACCCAATACTGCCGAATCAGGACCGAATGCTAAATAAAATTGAACCGAATACCCATCAATCTCGATGGTCTGAAGCTGAATGTGTTTCAATTTTTCTGCGGGAGTATCATCATTAGTACATCCGGAACCAGATAATACAATCATCGAACAAATGAGTAATCGTTTAACGGATATCATCTTCAAATTCACAGAAATTACCATCCGCTCTGAGGTTTCTTTGGTTGTACAGATAGTGGCGGATTACCCCACTTCTCCATCCAGTTCCACCACATATACTGTCGTTTCATACCGCACAGAGCAAAAGCCGGGTCCTTGGCATATTTCCCGAAAGACTGCTTATCCATGGCATTGTACATCCAGATGTTTATTCTTGCCGCGTTTTTACTACAGTCGATATAATCAAGAGTTGCATAGATGCCAAAAGACCCAATTGAACATGTGTACAGATTTCTCGTTTGAATCTCCGGAATCACCGGTGACAAAATTCCGGCAGCCTTTGAAGCAACATATTTGATAAAGGCGGTTTTGCAAGTCTGCGGATCCGTACCGGGAGGGCTGGCGACCCAGCGGGCAAAGGCATTTGGATCGGTTCGAGGCGGATCAGTCTTTCCTGGTTTCCATGTGGAGGTCGTTGTGTGTTTTGTTTGCCAAGTGGCACAATTCTCTGCCAAGTTTGCCTTGACAAGGTTGACTGCTTTTTTCACTGGAAACCATTGGCGAACGATTTTTGTATAATTATCCGTTTCCGGCATGACCCATAACTTTTCACTGGAAAGCGGAGAAAAGAAATTGTCTAAAACATCTCCAATCGTCGTCATTTTCGCCCTCCCATCTGCTTTGAATGACAAATATTTGTCAACCCGTTCAATTTTCTGGCCAGATAATCAGGCTACCACTGAATATTAATTGCAGCAAGAATCAGTCTTGTCCAATATGAAATAAGTCTGAACAGAGGTCATATTTCCAACATAAATAAGCCGTTGGCAGCCTCATTTGTTCATAATCACCTAATACAAACGATTATGAATATTGTCGTTCTTAATGAATTTTTACTAGGCAGCCTAGCCTGCTGTCTTTTCAGTTTTGAGCGATAACGCTGTAGCGTGTAACCCGGTCATATATCGGTCATATATGGACACCCCAAGCATGTTAAGGATTAACGAATCATAAATTTATCCTCACATTCCTATCCTCAATGGCCTTACAAACTGAAGTAAAACGGTCTTTGGCATATATCCGGTTTATTAATGATACGCTTGATGTACCAGTTGATAAGCACAGTCATCATTTAAAGAAAATCGCGGACAACCATAAAATATAAAAATAAGACATAGATACTAGCCCATACTCATCAACATTCAACCCGACACCATCCGGTAAGTCCGCCTAGTCACCTCCTGGCCGCGACACCTGGCTCCCTGTGCCTGGGCAAATGTCTTGTTCCGATCCAGAGCACCCAGAACAGAAAAATAGTCGCGATTGTAGTACTTGATACTCGTTAACCATGTTTCTGACTCGACACCGAGTCGCTGACTGATCGGTAGTGAGGGAAGGAAACAGAGACTGCCACTGCCTAAGCTCGATGTCGCGGAACGCAATGTCCCACACAACTTGGGACAACCCCAGGTGCCCGCAATAGGGTCCACACCACGACACCCGTGGGCGTCTCCGTCAAAAGCCAACGCACTGTTTGGGGTTATTGTGATAAATCAACGATGTTCAGTTTCTCAGCCCTTAGACTGCGCCTACATTGATTACTAAAAACTGGACCAATGAAAAACTCAATGATCAGGTTATGGGTCGTTTTTTTCACGTTGTATGGCCCCATAGCTTTCGCCTCGACCGCGGATCACAGCAAATTCGATGAGCTGGCCGGGCCCTTCGCCACGGGTCCCGATGTCACACGGGCGTGCATCGAATGCCATAATCAGGCGGCGGACGAGGTGCGCCACAGCATCCACGGCACCTGGGAATACACCCACCCAGTCACCGGCCAGCAACTCGGCAAGCGCCATGCCGTAAATGCGTTCTGTGGCAATGTGGTCTCCAATGAACCCCGCTGCACCAGCTGCCACGTTTCCTACGACTGGCGGGATATGAGCCAGGCGCCCCCATCCGCGACCGACGACAGCAAGGTTGACTGCCTGGTGTGTCACGACACCACGGGGCGCTACAGCAAGTGGCCCAGTGGCGCTGGACATCCAATCTATGAGCCGATCACCAAGGCCGGCAAGACCCACCTGCCCGCAGACCTCACTGAAGTGGCGCAAAACGTCGGCCTGCCTTCTCGCCAGAATTGCGGCGCCTGCCACTTCTACGGCGGCGGTGACGACAACGTCAAGCACGGCGATCTCTCCTCGGCACTGGTCGCACCCAGCCGTGAGGTGGACATCCACATGGACAAGGACGGCCTCAACTTCACTTGCAGCGAATGCCATGTGGCCAGCGGCCACGACTGGGCCGGCAGCCACTACAGTCTCATGGCCACCGACAAGGAAGGCACCGGAATGCCCGGCGAGCGACGGGATTCCGCCAGTTGCGAGAGCTGCCACGGGTTAGAGCCCCATGCCAAGACAAACATCAGCGGACTGAATCTCAACCAGCACGTCGAGCGGATCGCCTGCGAGACCTGCCACATCCCCGCATTCGCCAAAGGCGGAGTGGCCACCAAGACCCGCTGGGACTGGTCCGCAGTGGACAAGAGCGGCGAGATGGGACGCGGCATCGAGGACTATCTCCAGGGCAACGGCGAACACCGCCATGGCTATCTGCGCCACAAGGGCATCTTCGAATACGGTGAGAACGTCACCCCCCACTACGCCTGGTTCAATGGTCAGATCGAGTACACCAACACCGACCACAAGATCGATCCTGAGCAAATCGTCGAGGTCAATCGCATCCACGGCGACCCGCAGGACCCCGAGTCGCGGATCTGGCCCTTCAAACGCATGACCGGCCGGCAAGCCTACGACAAGGTCAACAACAACCTGGTGCTGACCCAGGTGTGGGGACCGACCACCAAAACCGCTCTGTGGACCAATTTCGACTGGAACAAGGCGATCACCACCGCCATGCAGACCGCGGGTAAACCCTTCAGCGGTGAATACGGCTTCGTCGACACCTACATGTACTGGCCGATCAACCACATGGTCGCGGCCAAGGACGAGGCGCTGGGCTGCGCGGACTGCCATGCCGAGGATGGCCGCCTGCAGGCACTGGAGATCCCCTACATGCCCGGTACCGGCAAGACCCCCACCCTGGATCTGCTCAGCCTGCTGGCGGTGATCGGCACCCTGGCCGGCGTACTCGGCCATGCGCTGTTTCGCATGATGGCTGCCGTGACGAGGAATAACTGATGGCAATGCATAAGGTACGTGTCTTTTCCCTGTTCGAACGCATCTGGCACTGGAGCCAGGCAGCGTCGATCTTCATCCTGATCATTACCGGGCTTGCCATCCACGGCACCCACGATTGGATGGACTACGAAACCGCAATCACCCTGCACAGCGTCGTCGCGGTGGCATTGCTGGTGCTGTGGGCGTTCGTCACCTTCTGGCTGCTCACCACCGGCGAACTGCGCCACTACATCCCGAACCTGAGCATCAAGTGTCAGAAAACCCTGCTTTCGGTGGCCCGCTACTACGCCTACGGTATCTTCAAGGGTGAACACCACCCCTACCAGAAGACCATCCTGCGCAAGCACAACCCGCTCCAGGGCGTCTCCTACCTGATGCTGAAGATCTTGGTGTTCCCGGTCATCTGGATCACCGGGATCCTCTACCTGCTGTCGAGCCTTGGAGTCATCGAACTGTCTGGTTACCTGAGTGTCGGCCTGGTCGCAGTGATTCACACCATCGCCACCGTGGTGATCATCATGTTCGTCATCATCCACGTCTACCTGCTGACCACCGGACACTCCTTCAAGGAACACCTGATGCCGATGATCAACGGCCGGGACCGGATCGACCTGACCAAGGAGCAGTACGACTACCTGGTGTGTAACGACCCGAAACGACTGGAAGACTGATCGAAACCTGACCCCGACAACGGAGTGAGGATTTTCTGTCGGTTATTCGGCAAGGCGACGCAGATGTTCCCACACGACAGGACACAGGGATGCGCCCATCAGCTCCGGGATGAAATGACCGACCAGTTTAAAGGCATGCACCTCGGCGGAAGGAAACAGGGACTGCCACTGCCTGAGTTCGATTATTTATCCCGTATCTTCGCCGTATCTTTCTGAAAGGGTTAGTTTTCGCCCTTGACACGGAAGATCATGTAGATGTCATGAAGATTTTTACAACCAGAATTTCCACCACCAGTTGAAGTGCTCTTTTACAATCTGCATGGTCAACCAATCGACTGCTTCCATTGAACCAGTGCCAGAGCCAGCATTTGTCATAATAGTAAAAGCAAAGTCTGAATCCGGAACAATGATTGAGCGGCAGAAGAAGGTCCCCGCGGAACCATCAAACCCGGAATATCGCCTACCCCCCAATATGCCGTTAGTCACACCGAGAGAGAACCCTGCGTGACCGAAATGAATATGGCGATATGCATTGTTGGAAATGTAGTAGTCTTTACCCTTTAAGCCGCGCAAGTGTAATTGCGTGTATTTTGCGTAGTCCCTTGGCGTCATGCTCAAATCCCCCGCCGGTGTAATCAAGTAGGGGAGTTTGTAATCATGATCAGGTGGGAATGGCTCGACTTTGTCTTTAGCAATCGTGTGTCCCCATGGTTGATCAACACTGATACTGTTGGGCCAGCCAATATGTACTGACATACCCAAGTCATCAGTCAATGTCCTCCTTACAAGATCCTCATAGCTGAGACCCGATACTCTTTCGAGCATTGCGGACGCCATAGTGTAACTCGCATTGGAGTACAAGTGCTGAAACTTGCCATCCTTCTTTTCGGACGAGGGTGGTTGCGCGATCAGATAGTTAACAAACTCCAATCTTCTGTCGTTGACCGATGATTCATAGTCAGGGAAAGGGTCTGCTTTTGCGTTCGTATATGCCTTGATTCCCGCCTCGCAAAGAAACAGGTCTTCTAATGAAATATCGCTATACGCGGCATTTGCGTTAGCTTTTAGCTCCGGGAACACATGGAAGAATTTCGTTTGCCAAGCAATCTTATTCTGCTCTATGAGTTTTGCCGCCATCACGGCAAGCACCGATTTCGAACAAGATCCAATATGAAAATAGTCGTCGAGCGTGGATTTATTTGGTTTGTCAACCACTCGTACCCCCAGAACTCCTTGGAGATAAACCGTTTCCACGTTCATTACAGATACAGCAATAGCGGGAACTTTGAAATTCTCTCTTGCTTTGCTCACGATTTCAGACAAATATGCCTGCGTTAAGCGCGAATTCTGTGCGTGTGAGTTTTGTACTTGACTCATCAGAACTCCGACCATGAAATAGCTACCGATTAGAAGCTTCACGACCACTCATTTCTGCATAACGCCTCACATCATCCGACCGCGATAAGCGCTAGCAACGAATGGGGCGGGTGCATGTGTTCGTTGTGTTATATTATTCGTATTCTTCCAGAGTATTGATAATTTCCCGTGACAACGATTCAAACGCATTAAAAATAGACTCAGATAGTTTTTTTGTATCGTCAAAGTCCGGGTTCGCAAGTAGCGTAATTTCGAAGATTGAATATTCTGGCATTGATCCCTCATTCACCCATTCCACATCTTTTAGTTTTTCCCAATAACGAATCTGTACGTCTTTTGTTTGTCCAAGCAGCCACAACTCGAAGCGTACCTGTTGATGGTTAAGTACAATTGCTAATTTCAGCTTGTTCTTTTTTAAGTATTCGTTTTGCAGATAGAAATATGTGAAGTCGATGTATCCATGCAACACGTTTGCAACTGAGAATTCTTCTTTATATTTTCGTGAAAATTCAGTTCTGATATTTTGAACGATAGCTACTAGATTTTGGTAGGTTTTTTGAATTTCTCCATTAGCGAAAACCTTTTTGTAGACTGATATCCGAGCATTTAGACTGTTACCTGACATTATTCGTATTCTCTAACTTTTTTAGCACAGTCGCAGTAGGACCGCCAGTTACACGACACCCCCTGCACAGATCCCGGCGTGCGGTTTTCCCGCACCGGACTCTTCAGTCACACTCACTCGCACAGAATCACAGGTCTTCACGCAAGCCCCCGATTCGTATCAACCCTGTTGGGTTGGTTAGGTGCTGGAAAGCCATACGACACCAATACCTGATTGATCCTTTCCCAAGTCAGGCTGCGCCTTTGACTTCTTCGATTCAACCACTTATAGAGTAATTTGACCACCTCTCTGTAGTATATCCATAACGAACTGGTGTTGCCGATACCACGGAAGTAGCTATAGTGACCCCGCACTTTTCGCATCGAATTCGGGACGAAATCGTAAACACTCATAAAATTGAGCATAATACGAAGACACTCACCATTTTATCGTTGCTGATAAAGCACCGTCATTTGAAATAACCATCTGATTTTAAATAGCTTTAGACCATCCCAAACGGTCCCGGTACTACTTGGCTTCCAGTTCTATCGCCGCACCCGGCTTGTTTACGACAGAAGCATTTAACGGGTGCAGAGATGGACATCCCGCCATCCGGCATCGTATGTCCCGTATCTTTTTTTACATCGCGCAGCGTCCAGCGTCCGAAGGAAGCGAGGTTGAGCGCCATGTTATGCCTGCCTAGGTGGAAATGGCGACGCCCCCCCAGC
>JARRNW010000167.1:0-7384 GCA_037384565.1 Candidatus Thiodiazotropha sp. | reverse complement strand
AAGTGGCAATCGAAAAACCACAGATCGGGGTTGATGTCGAGTTCGGCCAAAATCTCGCCCTTGCCGTTACTGCCCCCCTCGTCACTGATTTTTACGACCCGGTCGAGCATCAGCATGTTAGGGGTGGGCAACTGAGCATTGCCAGGCCCAAACATCTCGCCTCTGCCGCAGCGCAGCAGTTCATCGCGATCGAAGGAGTTGGGTCGAGTCATGGATGTGCCTCTTATACGGATCGAGTATCCGAGTATGAAAAGCAGACTAGTTTCCCTGCATAAGGTTGGACTGTCAAATGAGCCGATCGCAATCCTGATCCTGCGCTGCCGGATGGATGCTCTAGTGTAGGACACTACACTCGTATGGGACGCTACACTAGTGAGTATACTGGCAAGGTTGTACAACCGATGCCGAATCGAACCTGATAGGAAATGAGTATGCGTTATTGTCAAATATTGCCCCTGTTACTGGTGCTGTGGTCTGTGGGGGTGTCAGCCGAGGAAATCCGGACGCGGCCCTTGGAATGGGCCCAGCCCATGATCGGAACGGAACTGGGTAATTTCTATCAGCTAAGTGAAGAGGTTTACCGCTCGAAACAGCCGGGCGACGAAGATATGCGAACGCTGGCGTCAATGGGGATTCGCAGCATCCTCAATCTTCGCGAATATCACAGTGACGATGACGAGGCTAAAGACAGCGGACTGGTTCTCTTTCATGTGCCGGTGGCGGCAGGAGCGGTGGATGATCGCTTTGTAGTGAAAGCCTTGCGCACCATCCGTCAGGCGAAGAAACCGATCCTCATCCACTGCTGGCATGGCAGTGATCGAACCGGCGTGGTGTCTGCAATGTACCGCATGGTGTTTCAGAACTGGCCAAGGGAACAGGCTATTGACGAATTTATCAATGGTGGTTTCGGCTACCATGCAAGCTTCTACCCTAATATCGAACACTATTTGCAAACCGTGGATGTTGCCGCTATCCGGCGTGAGGTGATGGTCGATAGATAACGCGTGGAGGGTATCTAAGCGGAGTCTGTGGGTTAGGGTTATCTCCGCTATGCTTGCCTTGGAAAAGGATCCGGCGAAACTCAGCAATGCCGATGTGAAGCTACAACAAAAATGAGCCAATGGCGCTCACTGAACGCCATCGTCATACCGACATATGCCGGGTTAATAATCACCTTTTGGGCGCTAAACAACCCTAAGGGTTTGCTCTATCTGTCAAAGATCTGTCCGCGAATATGCGCGACGATCTCCTCGAGGGGGATGAAGCTGTTCTCGCTCTGGGTACGAGCGCGGTACTCCACCTTACCCTCATCCAGTGACTTCTCACCAACAACGACACGGTGGGGGATGCCGATCAGCTCCATATCGGCAAACATGAACCCGGGGCGTACATCGCGATCATCGAGCAGCACCTCGATTCCGGCGGTTTGCAAGTCAGCATAGAGCTTCTCCACCGCCTCACGTACCCGCTGGGATTTGTCCATCTTCATCGGGCAGAGGGCGACCTGGAAGGGCGCCAGCGCCACCGGCCAGGTGATGCCTTTGTCGTCGTGGTTCTGCTCGATGGCGGCGGCCACCACCCGGGTGACGCCGATGCCATAGCAACCCATGGTCATCACCACCGCTTTGCCGTTTTCGTCGAGTACGGTGGCATTCATGGCATCGCTGTATTTTTTGCCGAGCTGGAAGATATGTCCCACCTCGATGCCCCGGGCGATGGTCAGGGTGCCTTTCCCATCGGGACTGGGGTCGCCTTCGCGGACATTGCGCAGGTCAGCGATTTCGGTGGGTTCCGGCAGGTCGCGTCCCCAGTTGATGCCAAAGAAGTGCTGACCGTCCTGGTTGGCACCGGCGCTGAAGTCGGCCATTTGGGCCACGCTGCGGTCGACGATACAGGGGATCGGCAGATTCACCGGACCGAGGGAACCAGGTCCGGCGCCGATGGCGGTGCGGATCTCCGCCTCATCCGCGAGCTGCAGGGGTGAGGCCACCTGGGGCAGCTTGTCGGCCTTGATCTCGTTGAGTTCATGGTCGCCGCGCACCAGCAGAGCCACCATCCCGGCCTCGACCTCCTCGGATGCCTTGACCACCAGGGTCTTTACGGTCTGTTCGATGGGTTGGTCGAACTGCTCCACCAGTTCCTGGATGGTCTTGGCGTTGGGGGTATCTACCCGGGTCATCTCGACGGAAGGTGCGGGGCGCTCGCCGGCTGGGGTGATGGCTTCAGCCAGCTCCACATTGGCGGCGTAGTCGCTCTCGGTGGAGAAGGCGATGGCGTCTTCGCCGGATTCGGCCAATACGTGAAATTCGTGAGAACCGCTGCCGCCGATGCTGCCGGTGTCAGCGGCCACTGGACGGAAGTCGAGACCGCAGCGGCTGAAGATGCGCGAATAGGTGGCGTGCATCACCTCATAGGTCTGTTGCAGGGACGCCTGGTCGAGATGGAAGGAGTAGGCGTCCTTCATCAGGAATTCACGGGCGCGCATGACACCGAAGCGAGGGCGAACCTCATCCCGGAATTTGGTCTGGATCTGGTAGAAGTTGATCGGCAGCTGTTTGTAACTGCGAAGTTCGTTGCGTGCCAGGTCGGTGATGATCTCCTCATGGGTGGGGCCGTAGCAGAAGTCCCGGTTGTGGCGGTCGTGCAGACGCAGCAGTTCGGCACCGTATTGCTCCCAGCGTCCGGACTCCTGCCACAACTCGGCGGGTTGTACGGTAGGCATCAGCACCTCGAGGGCTCCGGCTCGGTTCATCTCCTCGCGGACGATTGCCTCCACCTTGCGCAGTACCCGCAGCCCCAGGGGCAGCCAGGTATAGAGTCCTGCGGCCAACTTACGGATCAGACCGGCGCGCAGCATTAGCTGGTGGCTGGCGGTCTCGGCGTCGGCGGGGGTTTCCTTGACGGTGTTTAGGGGGAACTGGGAGGTGCGCATGGGTCGAATCTGCCTGATATTGCAAAAGCCTTAATTCTATCCTGCGAAGCGGGTTGGGTCATCTTATGAACGGTACTATTACCTATTGGGTTGCCGGGTTAATCATAGGCCGTGTTCCGCTAACAATTGTTGGGTTTCGTTCAGAGCCCGGTAGGTCTCGGATATCACCATCAACTGATCGTGCTGCCCTCGGGCCTGGATGCGGCCCGCCTGCAACAGCAGGATCTCGTCCATAGCTTTTAGTCCCTGAATGCGGTGCGTGACCAGCAGCAGACTGCGGGTTCGGGCCCATTCGAGCAGGTTTTCCATCAGTTGCTGTTCGGTGTGCGGGTCCAGGCCTTCGGTGGGCTCATCCAGGATCAGGATCGGTGCGTCCTTGAGCAGAGCCCGGGCGATGGCCAGGCGTCGACCCTGTCCGCCGGAGAGGCGCAGTCCGAGTTCCCCAACCTGAGTATCGTAACCGGTCGGTTGAGATTGAATGAAGTCGTGGATACAGGCCAGTCGGCAGGCGTTTTCCAACTGCTTCTGGTTGGCATCAGGGTTGGCCAGGAGCAGATTGTCGCGGATGCTGGCATTGAACAGGTGATTGTACTGGGTGGCCACAGCGATCTCAGCGCGCAGGCGCTCTCCGCAGAGCGCACTGTAGGAGACACCCCCCAGGGAGAGTTCCCCTTGGTCGATGGCGCGGAATTTGAGCAGTAGTTGTAATAATGTGGTCTTACCGCTGCCGCTCGGGCCGATAACCGCGATTTTTTGCCCCGGGCGCAGACTCAGACTGATGTCCTGCAGGGCCGGACGATGGGATGGGTTGCCCGGGTAGGTGTAATGAATGGCCTTTGCGGTCAAGACCCGCGCTTCTGGCAATGGGGAGGGTGACTCAGGTTCTCTGACCGAAGGCGGTTGGTCCACCAGTTCGAAGATACGGCGGGCCGCCGCCAGGGTTTCACCCAATCCCTGAAATGCAGCGGGCAGTGGGGCAATGGCTTCGAAGCTGGCCAGAGTAAACAAGGCAAGCATGGATAGATGCGCCGGAGGCAGATCCCCGTTATTCACCAGGGGTATCGCGCTTATCGTGATCAACCACATGGCCAGGTGGGCGGAAAAACCGACCGCTCCCTGGGCAATGCCATCCAGGTGACTCTGATGGGTCTGGGCTTCGATCAGACTGTGACTCAAGGTCTCGATACGTTGTGCGTGCCGGGCATCTGCGCCATCGACAACCAACTCCCCCATGCCTTGCAGGTCGTTGACCAGATGGACTCGCAACTCGCTGGAGAGGGTGTTGATTCGTTGTCCGGAAGGGCTCGCCAGTCGCTGGATCAACACAGGGAGCAGCACCCCACCAATGCCGAGTAACAAGGCCTCGATCAGCGCCAACAGTGGATCGAACCAATAGAGTGTGACAACGAATGCCAGGCTGGCGGCCAGGGCGACACCCAAAGGTAGGATCAGACGCAGGTAGAAATGATCCAGTGTGTCGATGTCGGACCTCAGACGGCTGAGCAGGTCACCGCTTCGATAGCCTTCCAGGATGGCTGGGGCCAGAGGTTCGAGCCGCTCATAGAACCATACCCTGAGGGTGGACAACAGCCGCAGCGTTGCCTCGTGGGTGACCAGTCGTTCGCCGTAACGACCCACGGTGCGCACAATGGCGCAGGCACGGATCACCGCCGCCGGGGTGAAGTAGTTCATGCTCACCCCCGCGACCCCGGCCACTGCCATGGCCGCGATGAACCAGCCGGACATGGCCATCAGGATGACGTTGGCGAGCAGGGTTACGAAGGCGATCAATCCACCCAGCAGCAACCAGCCTTTGACCGGGCTTAGGATACGCAGCAGCCGGATCGTCGGATTCATGCTGGACCCCCCGCATAGGCGCTGGCAAGACGATGATAGAGGCCCTGTTTTGCCATCAGGGCGGTATGGTTTCCGAACTCGACCAATCGTCCCTGATCGAGAACCAGGATCCTGGGTATGTCCCGTACTGTAATTAACCGGTGGGCTACCATGATTACAGTGCGTTCCTGGGACAGTTCCTCCATGGCTTGGCGAATCAGTCCTTCGCTTTCGAGATCGAGGTGAGCGGTGGCTTCGTCAAGAATCACCAGGGGGGCGTCCTTGAGAAAGGCCCGGGCCAACGCCAGGCGTTGGATCTGGCCGCCGGAGAGCCCACGAGCACCTTCACCGACCCTTGTCTGATAACCCTCAGGGAGTTGTTGAATGAAGCTGTGGGCATGGGCCCTCTGTGCCGCCCGTTCCACGTCAGCCTGATCTGCGTCGGGTCGTGCCAGGCGAATGTTGTCTGCCAGGGTACCTTGAAACAGGTGGGGACGTTGGGGCACCCAGGCCAGGTTTTTCCGCCATTGAATGGAGTCGATGTCTTGTAAAGCTTCGCCATTGATCCGGATCTGTCCCTCTTCCAGCGGTAGAAACCCGAGCAGCAGGTTCAACAGGGTACTTTTACCGGCGCCACTGGGGCCGACGATGGCAATGCGCTCACCGGGTTTGATACTCAGGTTCAGTCCATCGAGGGCGCGTCGGCCGTCCGGATAGGTATGACCGACCGCTTCAAGGGTTAAACCAATGGGGCCGTAAACGGAATTACCCGGAGCAGGTGCGACCTGGCGCTGCGGGATGGGTGCTTCAAGAATCTTGAGCATGTTTTCGGCCGCTCCGATGGCGGCCATGCGTGCGTGGTAATGGGTGCCCATGTTTCTTAAGGGTAGATAGAATTCCGGGGCCAGCAGCAGGACGAAGAAACCATAGAGGAAATCGAGTTCGCCCCAGAATAAGCGGAATCCAATCAACACCGCGACAATGGCGATGCTAACGGTGGAGAAGAACTCGAGGGCGAACGAGGAGAGAAAGGCCAGTCTCAGTACCGACATCGTAGCCTTGCGGTAGTCATCCGAGATGCGCGCGATCACGACCGCTTCGCGTCGGCTGGCATTGAACAGCTTGAGGCTGGTCAGTCCCTGGATGACATCCAGGAAGTGGGCGCTCATGTACGCCAGTTGCTGCCACTGTTTCTGGTTGCGCTTTTCCGCACCCTTACCAATCAGGATCATGAACAGGGGTATCAAAGGGGCCGTGCCCAGCATCACCAGGCCGGAGATCCAGTCGATGGGAAAGACGAACACCAGGATCGATAACGGCACCATCGCCATCAGCGCAATAGCGGGAAGAAAGCGTGCGTAGTAGTCCTCCAGGGCCTCGATGCCGTCGCTCAAGGTGTTGACCATATCACCGGTGCGCTGCTCGTTGAGCCAGGCCGGTCCCAGTTGTCTCAATCGGTCATAGAGGGTTTGGCGCAGACTCAGTTTGACCTGTTGTGCCGCGGCGTGTGCGGCCCATTCGGAGGCCCAGGCGAGACCGGCCCGGATGGCGAAGATCAGCAACAGGGTCCAGAGCCAGGGCATGACATCGTGCAGGGTGTGGTGTTCGAAGATTACCCCGGATATGGCCTGGGCCAGGCATCCGGCCTGCAGGATCAGTAACCAGCCGGAGAACATGCCGAAAACCACGGCCAATTTGAGCCTGTTGCCGGCGAGGGGTTTGTGTGTTTTCAGCCAGTCAGAAGGGGAGGGGGATTTTGCGTCGATCGAGTTCGCTTCACTCACGGTCGTTTGCCTCGCTCTCGGGTCAAAGACGATTAAACCATGAATCCGCGGATTCAGGTTGAACTCAGAAACTTGAGAAAGTAAAAACCCTCTCCCGGAGGGAGAGGGTTGAGTTGACTCACAACCTCAGTCCTGAGTCATTTACTGAGAGGTGCGACGATATCGATCAATCTTTCATTGACACGGATTGGGTTTCTTCGATGTACGCCTTTTCCGCTTCGGTAAGTTCGATGTTGTCGTAACCACTGATCATGGTCTTGATGTAGTGGGTCGGGGTTTTACCCGTGGTGGTCATGTACACATGAATGATCACGAAGGTGCCCATCAGATAGGCGGCAGCGGTATGCACGAAGGCGATCGTGGTCAGGCCCTGACCCGACCAGGAGTAACCGCTCCATGCATCGTAGAGCAAGTAGATGATACCCGAGGCCCAGAGCGCTGGCCCGATCAACAGCATGAAGCTCATGTAGGCCAGTGACTGGAGGGCATTTTGCTTGCGCTGAAGGCCCTTTTTATAGGGGTGGGGTTCACCGACCAGGATCCCGTAGGCGTAGAAACGGATAACCTTCATGACACCTTCCTTGAACAGGTACTGACGCCACTGGCCGGTGGTGAAGTTCCAGAAGGTGGTGAAGACCCACAGCACGATCAGCGCCAGCGCGGCATAGGTGTGCAGGGTTACCGCAGTGCGGAAATCGAGCCAGTGATGCAGACCGTGCAGGCCCAGTCCGGTGTAGAACAGGGTAAAGATCAGCAGGGCCTGGGACCAGTGCCAGAAGCGCTCGTACCGGGTATAGATCATCACATAGTGCTTCTCGCCCCGCTGTTTAAA
>JARRNW010000166.1:0-9787 GCA_037384565.1 Candidatus Thiodiazotropha sp. | reverse complement strand
ATCGGACGATCCCGAGGCATCGAAATTGATGGCCATATCCTGAGTACCGGCATAGGGGCCGCCGATATCCGCTACCGGCGCCTGATTCGTGCCAGCGGGATCTAAGGTGCCCGCGACAAGCTCCGCCGGCTCAGCCGTGTTCGAAACCGCACCGCCGTTGATGACGTTATGCGCGCCTTCCGTCCATCCAGGCTGTGTACCTGCGGCGATTTCAGACAGGTTGTCGTTGCCGCCGGGATCACCGTCCGAGTTCAATGACTCGATCTCGGTGTAACTGTATCCATGTTGTTTGAAATCCCAGCCGTACCCATTCAACTCGCTGAACGCACCCGAGGTATGACACAGCGCGCACGGTGTTTCGAGATTATTGTCCGTAGCTGAATCGGGATAGGCAGCGCGCCATGATTTCATGAGACTGCTGGTAGCGTGAACAGGTGGAGAAAGGGTCAATGCTCCCAGTGAAACCAGGGCACTAACCAAAGCCAATCGCGACGGCTGTGGCCAAGCGAACTTTGGATACATCAAACTACTCCTTAATAAGAATCGGACTATTTGCTGACGTCAATAGAATGCGTACGACAATCACCTAACCGTGACAAGGCTCCTCTTCGGAGCACCCCAGTTCTCGTCACGAATGAACGCTCACATAATCGCTCATCATCAGTCCCTGAAATAGGCAAGTGAATTGAAAATCGATACTACGTATTGAGGCACGCTAAAACTTGGAACTCAATCACAATAATATAAATGTACTTGACATGGCGACCCGATCGATTTAGCAGCGATTGCGAACGTCCGGATCCCGCAAAGATCAAAGGAAAGTCGATGGGGCAAGACCCTCATCTACCCCAGAGAGACCAGGTCACAAACCCAACCCCATAAACCAGCCTTTCAGGCCTCGCCGGCCTTTACACAACGACACCAACGTTGTCAATGCCGTTGAAATATTTATGCTACTCAATTCACAGGTTGTTTGATAAAATCCCGTCCACGCTACCATTAATACGCCACCGCTCTACGGGAGGCGTGACGGTATCGGAGCAACCCACGAGTTGCATGAAACTCATATTACTAGGGAAACTGGACAAGAAGAGAAATGGACAACTTATCTAAAGAAAATAGCCAACCTTTTGGTGTAGCCTATCTGATTGGACGACTCGATCGAGCCCTCAAGCGCCAATTCCGACCGTTACTCGACCCCCTGGGATTGACCCTGGGTCAATATACCGCCCTATCCATCTTTCACAGCAGCGGAAAACTATCCAATGCCAAACTCGCCGAACGCATCATGGTATCGCCGCAAGCCGCAAACGAACTGGTTAAGGTCATGGACGAGAACGGCTGGATCACGCGCAAACCCGACCCTCGGCATGGTCGAATCATTAATATAAGTCTGACCGCGGAGGGCAAAAGACTTTTGAAGCTGTGCAATAAAGCGGCGGCAAAGCTGGAAGATCACATGCTGAGTCATCTCACACCTGACGAAATCACAGATCTGCACACTCAGTTGAGATCGGCACTACACCTTTTGAATAGCTTCGATTGAAATTCATTGCGTAGAAACCGATCGATTGCGTAACGGCACCCTCTTCCTTTAAATCAATATATTTTTCGGCAGGTTCATCCTGCCCGATCCTCATCAATCGATCGCAAATCTCGCGCGTGGGTTTGCGCCATATTTTATGGCGCTAACCCATTGCGAAACCCTCGGTCTTAGTGGACGAATCCCGGATCAGATATCCCTGAAGTTTTTAACTAATAACGGTTAAAAAAATTCCCAGATAGCCGTAGGCGCAAAATCAGGCATTCCATAACGATCGAGGAACGGACACCAATTCACTGGAATACCGGCATCACAACCTTGACGCTCAACACACCGGCACTCCCCCCCAACGGATGCCAGGCGGAAATCAGACGATATGACTTGTTTCTGTCATAGTTACCAGGGCTATCGATGATATATTCGCGGTGCACGCCATACTGGACAGGCTTTGGCGATCAGCACAGGGCTAAGACGCCGCATACCGCTGCGCCAAACGAACGTAATGGCCGGCGGTATAACCGATGATCTCCTTCTCCTGGTCGCTCAACACCCGCACCCGCCGGGCCGGGCGCCCCAGCCAAAGGTAGCCCCCCTCAATCCGCCGACCCTGGGGCACCAGAGATCCCGCCCCGATCATCGCTCCCGGCTCCAGCACCGCGCCATCAAGAATAGTGGAGTCCATGCCGATAAAACACCCATCGGCGATCTCGCAGCCGTGCAGCATCACCCGATGTCCCACGGTGACACCCTCACCGATGCTCAGCGGGCGTCCGCCGGGAAGGTAGTAGCTGTCGTGGGAGACATGCAGCACCGAACCGTCCTGGATGTTACTGCGCGCGCCGATGCGGATCCGGTGCACATCGCCACGGATCACGCACATTGGCCAAACCGAGGCCTGTGATGCAATATGGACATCGCCGATGACCACGGCGGTTTCATCCACCCAGGCATCGTCTGCGATGCGCGGGACATGGGTTTCGAAGGGGCGTATGTTGGACATGTGACTGAAGGGGGTTCCTGAAACGATGGAGATATTCAGTTTTGTATTGATCGGGACGATTGTAGCAATCCTGATCTACGCTGTGATGATTTACAACAATCTGGTGCGGCTCAAGCACGATGTGACCAAGGCCTGGGCGAACATCGATGTGCTGCTGAAACAGCGCCACGACGAACTGCCCAAGCTGGTTGAGACCTGCAAGCAGTACATGCAGTTCGAGCAGGAGACCCTTGAGAAGGTGATGCAGGCCCGTTCCGCGGTCCACAGCGCGGCCGCTTCCGGGGATCTTGGCGCCCTGGGCGCGGCGGAAGGCCAGTTGAGGCTGGGACTGGGTAACCTGTTCGCAGTGGCAGAGAACTATCCCGACCTGAAGACTAACGAGACCTTCCTGCACCTGCAGAGCCGCATCACCGGACTGGAAAACAGCATCGCCGATCGGCGTGAGTTCTACAACGACAGCGTCAATATGAACAATGTACGCATCGAACAGTTCCCGGACGTGATCCTGGCCCGCCTGTTCGCTTTTCAGCCGGCGGAACTGCTGGAGTTCGACGCCTCGGAACTGACGGATGTTAATATCAGAACCCTGTTTCACTGATGCAGGCGGTCGCCAACCTCAGCTCCGGCGAATTCCTGCTGTGGAGCGTCCTGCTGTCGCTGGCAGCCCTGGCCGGGCTGATCACTACGTTCATCGCATTTCACCGGGCACGCCTGATCGAGGACACGCCCACGGCGAAGATCCGCTCCGCTCCCCAGGGCTATGTAGAGCTGATCGGCGAGGCAGACTTGATGCGTGGAGAGCCGGTGATCGCACCCCTCAGCCATACCCCCTGCTGTTGGTGGAAATACCGGGTCGAGAAGAAAAACAACAATAGCTGGCGCACTCAACGCACCGGGGCCAGCGACAACCTGTTCCTGCTGCGGGACGGCACCGGGGAGTGCATCATCGATCCGGAGGGGGCCTCGGTCAGTACCCTCGAACGACAGGTCTGGTACGGTCCCAACCCCACCCCCTTCGCGGGTCCGGACCGGGGCCGGGGTACCAGCCACAGCCGTTTCAATCTGTTCGGCATGGCGGTCTCGGTCAACACCACTTTCGATGGCGACTACCGCTACACCGAAGAGACGATCCTGCCCGGCGACCCCCTCTATGCCATCGGTCTGTTCAGCTCCCTGGGGGAACTCGATCGCAAAGCAATGCGCGATGAGCGAATCCGCGAGCGCCTGCGCCAGTGGAAGTCCGATCATGCCGAATTGCTGGCCCGTTTCGACCGCAACCGTGATGGACACATCGATACCGAAGAGTGGGAAGCGGCCCGTCGAGTCGCGGAGCGGGAGGTGACACGGGAACAGATGCAGGAGGACCAGCAACCCCTACACACCCTGAGCGGCACCGGTTCAAACCGACGGCCACTACTGATCTCTACCCGGGAGGAGTTCGCCCTGGTGCGGCGCTATCGCCTGATTTCGTTCTTCAGCCTGGTCGGTTTCTTTACTCTGGGAACCGGGGTAATCTGGATGGTTACAGTGAGATTTCTCTAGAGTAGAGTCTCTTACTTCATGCACGATTATAGCGACTTGGGAACCTGGAACCGAGCACGGGTTCCAAGGGCTTGAGAATTTGCCCCAACACCGTTACAAAGCGGGATACCCGCACCCTCCGCTAGAAACCCGCCGGCGGATGACTTTGTAGACCACGACACAACCAGGAACCTAAGTTGAGACGTCAGATCCCCATCCTGTTCGCCCTGAGCCTGTTCAGCACCACGGCCACCACCGGCAACATTCTGCTCGACGACCCGACCGACATCCCCTACACACCTGACGCGGAAGAGACCTGGCACGAAGATGCGGTAAAACTGCCCGACCGGATCAACCGGGATGCACTGCAGGCCTTCGAGGTGGGTGCCGGAGCACAACGCTTTGAATATTTGATCGATACCACCAGCCTGCACACCGGAGCGGACGGGGTGACCCGCTGCCTGTTGGTGATCCGCTCCCATTCCGGGGTCGACAACAGCTCCTACGAGGGATTTCGCTGCGGGGAACGGCTCTACAAGGTGTACGCTTATGGTGACGGGAACACGCTCTTTCCCGCCTCGGACACGGACTGGCAGTCGATCCCCAAGGATGAGTCCACCGACTACCGAGCCGCCCTGTACGACGATATGCTGTGCAACCTGCTGACCGGCAAGCCGAACGACCCGGATGAGGTGATCCGCGCCATGCGCGGCCATCGACGGGTAAGTGAGTGAGCAGAATATATTGACCCGATCGCCTCGTTCCCACGCTCTGCGTGGGAACGCAGACCCGGGCTTCAGTAAACACATCAAGCCTGGGCAATACCATTTCGCTCTGGTATGCATTCCCACGCAGAGCGTGGGAACGAGGAATCCGGGGACAAGCCCTGAGATTCACTCAGATTGCAGGGGTTTCCCTGCAACCCTGGATGCTATTTAATCAGTGCCATCACCTGGAACAAACACCTATTGGAACAACCAAATGAATAACCCTTTGTTAGACATGCCCGGCTTGCCCGCCTTCTCCAAGATCACCCCGGAAACAGTGGAACCGGCCATCGATCAGTTATTGCAGGAGAATCGCGCACTCACCGAACGACTGCTGGATCAGGATCAGGCCCCTACCTGGGACAATTTCATCGACCCTCTGGAAGAAGCGGACGACCGGCTCAGCCGCGCCTGGTCCCCGGTCAGCCACATGAACTCGGTGGTCAATAACGACGCCTTGAGGGAGGTCTACAACGCCTGTCTCCCCAAACTCAGCGAATACGCCACCGAGATGGGTCAGAACAGCCGCCTCTGCGAAGCCTACAAGCAGGTCGCCCGCCAGTCCCAGGACCTGGACACCGCGCAGCAGAAACTTCTCGACAACGCACTGCTCGACTTCCGCCTCTCAGGGGTGGACCTGCCTGAGGATAAGAAACAGCGCTATAAAGAAATCAGTCAGGAACTGTCCCGTCTGACCACCCGTTTCGAGGAGAACCTGCTCGACGCCACCCATGCCTGGAGCAAGCTCATAAGCGACCCGCAGGCCCTCGCGGGACTGCCCGAATCCGCCCTGGCCTTGGCGCGGCAGACCGCCACCCAGCGGGACCAGGAGGGCTGGTTGCTGACCCTGGAATTTCCCTCCTACTACCCGGTCATGACCTACGCCGATGACCGGGCGCTGCGCAGGGAACTCTATGAAGCCTACTCAACCCGGGCCTCGGAGCGCGGCCCTCACGGAGGACAGTGGGACAACACCGAGGTGATGGAGCAGATCCTCAAGCTGCGCCATGAACAGGCCCTGCTGCTCGGTTTCGACAACTTCGCGGAACGCTCTCTGGCGCGCAAGATGGCCCGCTCAACGGACGAGGTGCTGGCGTTTCTCAACGATCTGGCACGTCGTTCCCGCCCCCAGGCGGAGCAGGAGCTCCAGGAACTGCGCAATTTCGCCCGCAACGAATACGGCGTGACCGAGCTCGAGGCCTGGGACATCGGCTACTATGCGGAGAAACTGCGCCAGTTCCGCTACGACATCAGTCAGGAGGAGCTCAAGCCTTATTTCCCGGAGACCCGGGTGGTGCCCGGCATGTTCGCGGTGGTGGAGCGGCTCTACGGCATCGAAATCCGTCCGGTGGACGGGGTGGATGCGTGGCATCCGGACGTGCGCTTCTACGAGATCCGCGACCGCAAGGGGCATCTGCGTGGCCAGTTCTATCTTGACCTCTACGCGCGACCGAAAAAACGCGGCGGCGCCTGGATGGACGACTGCGCCACCCGCTTCTTCAGCGCGCGCATGGACCAGATCCCGGTCGCCTACCTGACCTGCAACTTCTCACCCCCGGTGGGCGACCAGCCCGCCCTGTTCACCCACGAGGAGGTGCAGACCCTGTTTCACGAGTTCGGCCACGGCCTGCACCACATGCTCACTCTGATCGACTACCCCGGGGTGGCCGGCATCAACGGGGTGGCCTGGGATGCGGTGGAGCTACCGAGCCAGTTCATGGAGAACTGGTGTTGGGAGAAAGAGGCCCTGCAACTGATCGCCGGGCATGTGGACGACGGACACCCCATTCCGGATGCGCTGTACGATCGCATGTACGCGGCGAAGAATTTTCAGTCCGCCATGCAGATGGTACGTCAGCTGGAGTTCTCTCTGTTCGATTTCCGCATCCACCAGGAGTACGATCCAGCCCGAGGTGGGCGCATCTATGAGATCCTCGAAGAGGTGCGTGACCAGGTATCAGTGGTACGCCCACCGGCCTGGAACCGCTTCCCCCACGGATTTTCCCACATCTTCGCCGGTGGCTATGCGGCGGGCTACTACAGCTACAAGTGGGCGGAGGTGCTCTCCGCCGATGCCTTCTCCCGATTTGAGGAGGAAGGCATTTTCAGCCCTCGGGCGGGAGAGGACTTTCTCCATGAAATCCTGGAACAGGGTGGCTCCCGGGATGCCATGGATCTGTTCGTGGCCTTCCGCGGCCGAGAGCCGCAGATCGAACCGTTGTTGCGCCACTGTGGTATTACGGGGTAGCCGGACGGAAAACCGCCAATAAAAAAACCGGGTGACGTGAAACGTCACCCTGGGTTGGGAAGTCAGATGCCGAGCGCATCATAACCCCAACCAACACCACCTAAGTCCACTTCCGGATGCTTCCCTCTGATACCGCGTTCCACTTCATTGATACGCCAGTGGGGCACGTCCACAAGCAATAGAATTTCACCATGCCGCAGGGGTACGGCACAGTCATCCAGGTGTACCTGGGGGACTACCCGGCTGGCAAAACGATAGCACCAGGGCCACAGGTAAAACCATCAGGGCGAAAAAAATCAGCAGCATGTTCCCGTCCCAGAAGACCGTTTCAAGTTGTGCAGTCCATCCCCTGCGTTGCCGCAAGGTCGCGGGAGGCAGCCCTTCGATGTCAATTCCCGGTTTGGCGATGGTGTGTATGTGCTGGCGATCGACCCGGTATTGCTGCAAGTCAGTGACCACCGACTCGGCCTGTTTTTGGGTGGGTATCAACAGATAGATTCGGCTGAGTAACATGATCTTCAGCCCTCGGCAACGTAGTCCTCGGAGTCATCACCCCGAATAACCTTTGGGTCTTCCGTAACCAAATCCTGATAGATCCGTTTGGTCTCATCACTCTCGAAATAGATCTCAACGCCATGCTCTCCGTCTCCCTCATAAAGACAGGGATGGGTTTGAGGATCAGGGACATCTCGCAGGGTAATCGGATCTGTGGTGGTTCTGATGTTCATCGCTGCCGCTCCTCACTTTTTTGGCTGTGTCTTCTATACTCTATAGAAATACCTACCAAATTAGTCAAGATAACCCCCTCAACTAATCTGATGCGGAAAGTGGGGGAGTTCATGAGATTCGCCATCAACCACCTGACGGCAATCCCCTGACGCTTGCCCTTGCCCCCAGCCCCACCTCAAGTACCTGGTGCGGTATATACGCATCCCGTCAAAAGCGATCTGATAACTTTTCAAATATTTTTTTCAGCGCCTGCACACGATGACTAAGACCTTTTTTCGTATCCTTATCAAGCTGGGCTGAGCTGCAATTGTGACTCGGCAGATAGAAGACAGATTCGTACCCAAAACCATTCACCCCCTGGGGTTCGAAGAGTATTCGCCCCTCACAGGTTCCCTGACAAATCATTGGCGCGGGATCTTCCGAGTGGCGCATGTAGACCATGAAGCATTGAAATCGCGCCGTGCGCCTAGCCTGCCTAGCCTGCGGAACACCCTCCAGGTACTCCAGGAGTTTGATGACATTCTCCCCCTCACTCGCCCCCGCACCAACAAATCGAGAGGAATAGATACCCGGCGCGCCATTGAGCGCATCGACTTCGATACCCGAATCACCCGCAATAGCCGGAAGTCCGGTATAACTGGAGACATGACGCGCCTTCTTAATAGCGTTTTCAACAAAACTCAACCCGTCCTCGGCAATTGAAGTTTCACGCATTGGCCCGCACAAGCGGATCAAACACGACCCTTACATTGTTTAATAACACGATGGATTAATCACTGTTTTCACAGAACTTGAAAATCTGCAAGATCCGTCAAAATACCCAACTCTATGAAGGTATATATTCAGCAACCTGACACAACCTCATAAGAGCCTGGAAAATCACATCTTAGAATTGTTCAATGAGGCCAATAATGTAAGTACTCTAAGAATCGCGTTTAATACTCTTGAAGGATATATAGCACCGGGAGATGATTTTTATTTTTGTTATATACAGATGTTTTACAACAGCCTGGAGCAGCCGATGAGTTTTCTCCACAACCTGCTGCCGGAAGCTTTTCTCTACTCTGGATAATGTCCTGCTTATCAGAGCCCGTAATTCGCCAACAACTGGACCAGTTTAAATATCACGCCTGGAATGTCTATCCTTACCTATTCGAAGCGACAAGCCGGGTTATTTTCAATAACCTTTCAAATCTATCCAGACGAGAAACTGAATGCCTATACTGGGCGGCCGAAGGAATGAATACTGAACAAATCAGCAGCCAGCTTTTTATTGCGGCAGTAACGGTTGAGAAACATATCAAACACGCATGTCAAAAGTTAAACGCAAAAAACAGGGGCCATGCTGTGCGAATCGCACGGGATATTGGCGTTTTCAAACCTAACGAAAAATCATTTCGATCGAGCAGCAAATTTAATGAGCGAGACAAACACCATTCAATATGAAAGAAGGGTCTACTATGCAGACACCGATGTCGCAGGAGTCGTTTATCATGCCAACTATCTACGTTTTTTTGAGGAGGCCAGAACAGAATTTTTACGCTTATTAGGGTTTGACCAATCAACCTTAAAGAATGAAGTAGGCATTTTGATTCTGGTAAGAAATATCTATCAGATAGACTATAATGGCGCCGCCAAACTGGACGATCTGCTCACTATCGAGAGCCATGTAACTGAAGTTACCAAAGCATCCGTCAAAATGAGGCAAAGTGCCAAACTAAAGGGAACTGAGCAAATCCTAGTCACTGCAGAGCTCAGATTGATCTGCGTCTCCGCAGAGAGCCTCAAACCCGTGCGATTACCTGTAGCCATAAAAGAAAAACTCGAACTGTAGGTGAGGTCTACTCTTTATCTGATTACCCACTTTACTCAGCCAGTAGATCAGTCGCCGATAGTGGTTTTGAGTGTTGAGTTTTTAGTTTTGAGTGGATGAGTTCGCTGCGCTCACAAATTCTTTATACTCCGGCATTCGCCGGAAT
>JARRNW010000165.1:0-7428 GCA_037384565.1 Candidatus Thiodiazotropha sp. | reverse complement strand
ATAACGATTAAATATAAAGATCATATAAACAATATATTTCAATTATAGATCTTTGGGGGCTAGTCTCAATCCGAAATCACCGATTGAGACGAGGAGTACCTCAACATCATGATTCCTTCCCGCAGTCCCGAATTCTGGCGTGTGACACTTGCTCTGTGCATCGGCTCGATCATGGTGTTCAGCAATCTCTACATTACGCAACCACTGTTGCCACAGATCCGTGATTATTTCGCTATCGATTCCCTGGCCGCCACCTGGAGTCTGTCGGTGGCCACCCTGGCGCTGGGGTGCTGCCTGCTGCTGTTCGGTCCGCTCTCCGATGCGGTGGGACGGCGGGTGGTGATCCTCACCTCTCTGGTACTGTTGTGTCTGACCACCTTGCTGACCGCCTTCGCCTCGGATTACACACTGCACCTGGTGCTGCGGGCTCTGCAGGGTGTCTTCATTGCCGGGTTGCCTGCCGCAGCGCTGGCCTACCTGGGTGAGGAACTCGATCCCGAGGCACTGTTGCTCGCGGTGGGGTTGTATATCGGCGCCAATTCCCTCGGCGGGATATCCGGGCGGCTGATCAGTGGCCTGGTGGCGGATACCTGGGGTTGGCAGAGCAGTTTTCTGGCGCTTGCGGGTTTCGACCTGATCTGCCTATTGCTGGTCATCTGGCTGCTGCCCCCTTCACGCCGATTTGTCGCCAAGCCCCTGCATATCGGCAGTGCGCTGAAAGGCCTGGGTACGCACCTGAACAACCCCCAGATCCTGATCGCCTGTTTCATCGGAGGGCTCAACTTCTTTATCTTCGTCAACCAGTACAGCTACATAACCTTCGTTCTGGCGGAGCAACCCTATGGACTCTCCAGTCAGTGGCTGGGGATGTTGTTTCTGACCTATCTGACCGGGACCCTGGCCGCCGGTTTATCCGGACGACTGGCTAGAAATCGCTCGCAACCCGGGATGATGGGATTGGGGATTCTGCTGTTCATGCTCGGCACCCTGTGTACCCTGAGTCATGAATTGTCCTGGATCGTGGCCGGTCTGTTCATCAATGCCTGTGGGTTTTTCTTTACCCATTCCCTGGCTTCCGGCTGGGTGACTCGCCATGCCCTATCCGACCGGGGCAGCGCGACCGCGCTCTACCTGGTTTTCTACTACACCGGCGCCACCCTGGGCGGGTTCTACTTCGAGCCCTTCTGGGCCTGGAACGGTTGGTTGGGGGTGGTCATCGCCTCCTGGCTGGTGCTGAGCATAACCTTCAGCCTGAGTCTCTGGCTTGGTGCGCGGAATACTGTTCACGCCTCTCCATGCACCTGTAGTCCCGTGGAAAGGCCCTCGATTTTGGGATGAATTCCTTTCACTGACTCATGACGTGAGCCTGTGGCTGTGTGATAATTCCGAGCCACAGGCGGCCAGCCCGCCCAAACGACCACGCGAAGCATTACTGAATTGATGAGGGTTCACCGAAATGGATGAAAATCGTGCAAAGGCACTGAGCGCCGCTTTGGGGCAGATCGAGAAACAGTTCGGCAAGGGATCCGTCATGCGCATGGGGGATACCTCTGCGATCAAGAATATCGAGGCGATCTCCACCGGTTCCCTGACCCTGGATATTGCACTGGGTATCGGCGGTCTGCCACGGGGCCGGGTGGTCGAGATCTACGGTCCGGAATCCTCTGGTAAGACCACCCTGACTCTGCAGGTAATCGCCGAGGCACAGAAGCAGGGCGGCACCGCGGCCTTCATCGACGCCGAGCATGCCCTGGACCCCCAGTATGCGGAAAAGCTGGGCGTCAACGTGGACGAACTGCTGGTCTCCCAGCCGGATACCGGCGAACAGGCCCTGGAGATCACCGACATGCTGGTGCGTTCGGGTGCCGTGGACGTGGTGGTCATCGACTCGGTGGCGGCCTTGACTCCGAAGGCGGAAATCGAGGGCGATATGGGGGACTCCCACGTGGGTCTGCAGGCGCGCCTGATGTCTCAGGCCCTGCGTAAACTCACCGCCAATATCAAACGCACCAACTGCCTGGTCATCTTCATCAATCAGATCCGCATGAAGATCGGCGTGATGTTCGGCAGTCCCGAAACCACTACCGGCGGCAACGCCCTCAAATTCTACTCGTCGGTGCGCCTCGACATTCGCCGTATCGGCGCGATCAAGCGAGGCGACGAGGTGGTGGGCAGCGACACCCGGGTCAAGGTGGTGAAGAACAAAGTGGCACCTCCGTTCAAACAGGTGGAGTTCGAGATCCTCTACGGTGAGGGCATCTCCCACGAGGGCGAGATCATCGATCTGGGCGTAAAACAGAATATCATCGACAAGTCCGGCGCTTGGTACAGCTACAACGGGGACCGCATTGGTCAGGGTAAGGAGAACGTGCGCAACTTCCTCAAGGATAACCCGGACATAGCCGCGGATATCGACAGTCGCATCCGGGGGGAACTCATGCCCTCTCTTGATGCAGAGGCAGCCCTGGAAGAGGCGGAGTCCTGAGCAGCGAGTCAGCCGCCTCCGAGATCGAGGTCGCAGCCGTCCGTCTGTTGGCGGTGCGGGAACACTCCCGCAAGGAGCTGCGTCACAAGCTGCTGCAACGGAATCATGATCCGGATCTGATCGATCAGGTTCTGGAGAACCTGCGGACCGGGGCATTGCAAAGTGATGAACGCTATGCGGAAAGCTTTGTCGAGAGCCGGGTGAGGCGAGGGCAGGGGCCCGTGCGCATCCACTCGGAATTACGTGACAAAGGGGTCGATGAGTCTGTTATTCGGCAAGCCATGACAGCCTACGACGATCAATGGGCGGACCTGCTGGCCGGGGTACATGACACCAAGTATGGCGAGTCCCGGGCAGAGAATTACAAGGAGGCGGCCCGACGGGCCCGTTTTCTCGAATCCCGGGGCTTTCCGGGCGATCTGGTTCGCCGCTTTCTGTTAACCTGAACCCACGGATTCAGGTTTTACTGATGCCCCGATCCTGATATCTTTCACCGTTTGTCCTGAACCGGGAAATTTGCTTTCTGACGATGAAGACCAGCACCGAAATTCGACAAGCCTTTCTGGACTATTTTGCCGCCCAAGGCCATGAGGTGGTACCCAGCAGTCCTCTGGTGCCGCAAAACGATCCCACCCTGCTGTTCACCAATGCCGGCATGGTGCAATTCAAGGATGTGTTTCTTGGCCGGGAAAAACCCGGTTACAGCCGCGCCACCAGCTCCCAGCGTTGTGTCCGGGCCGGGGGCAAACACAATGATCTGGAAAACGTGGGCTACACCGCACGCCACCACACCTTCTTCGAAATGCTGGGCAATTTCAGCTTCGGCGACTACTTCAAGCGGGATGCCATTCGCTTTGCCTGGGAATTTCTGACCCAGACCATCGGCCTGCCCGCGGAAAAACTCTGGGTTACCGTCTACGAGGACGACGACGAAGCGGCGCAGATCTGGCTGCAGGAAATCGGTGTGGATGAGACCCGTTTCACACGGATCGGTGACAAACCAGGTGGTAAACGTTTCGAGAGCGACAACTTCTGGTCCATGGGGGATACCGGTCCCTGCGGGCCCTGTTCCGAGATCTTCTACGATCATGGTGAGGCCATCTGGGGCGGTCCTCCTGGCACGCCGGAAGAGGACGGTGACCGCTACATCGAGATCTGGAATCTCGTGTTCATGCAGTATAACCGGGATGCCGACGGCAATATGACACCGCTGCCCAAACCCTCTGTGGATACCGGCATGGGGCTGGAGCGCCTGGCGGCGGTCCTGCAGCATGTCCACAACAACTATGAAATCGACCTGTTCGCCCATCTCATCAAGGCGGCGGCGAAGCTGACCGATTGCAGCAATCTGGAAGAGAAATCCCTGCGCGTGATTGCGGATCATATCCGCTCCTGCGCCTTCCTTATCGTCGATGGGGTGCTGCCCTCCAACGAGGGTCGCGGCTATGTGCTGCGGCGGATCATCCGCCGCGCGGTTCGTCACGGCTACATGCTGGGTGTGCAGGAGGCCTTCTTCTACAAACTGGTCGAACCCCTGTGCCGGGAGATGGGTGACTTCTATCCTGAGCTGATGAAACAGCGCGGCCAGGTGGAGAAGGTGCTGCGTCTCGAAGAGGAGCGTTTTGCCCAGACCCTTGAGCAGGGGATGAAGATCCTGGAAGAGGCTATTCAGGAACTTAAAGACGATGTGATCCCCGGTGAAACGGTCTTCAAGCTTTATGATACCTACGGCTTTCCCAAAGACCTGACCGCGGATATCGCCCGGGAACGGGCGTTGAGTATTGACGAAGTCGGTTTTGAAAAGGCCATGGCGGAACAGCGCAGGCGCGGCCAGGAGGCCAGCAATTTCACACTGTCTGACGCGGTGGATCTGGCTTTGGAGCAGGAGACCCGGTTCTTGGGCTACGAAACCTTAGAAGATGAGGCGGTCGTGGTCGCGCTGATGAAAGGCGATGAGTCGGTGGAACACCTTGAAGCCGGTGATGAAGGCATGGTGTTTCTGGATCACACCCCATTCTACGCAGAATCCGGTGGCCAGGTGGGTGATCTGGGTACCCTGGAGGGTGCGGGCGTGTTGTTCGAGGTCAACGATACCCGAAAATACACCGGGGGTGTGTTTGCACATATCGGCAAACTGGAAGAGGGTGCGTTGAAGTTGGGTGATAAGGTAAACGCCCAGGTCAATGCTTACACCCGTCAGGCCACGGCGCTCAACCACTCCGCGACTCATCTACTGCACGCCGCGCTACGCACGGTGCTGGGCGAACATGTGGCGCAGAAAGGCTCCCTGGTGGACGCTGAACGCCTGCGATTTGATTTCTCCCATTTCGAGCCCATCACCCGTGAGCAGTTGCAGACCATCGAACAGATGGTCAATGAACAGATCCGTCACAATCACCCTGTTGAAACCCGGATCATGTCACTGGATCAGGCGAAACAGACCGGTGCCATGGCCCTGTTCGGCGAGAAATACGCTGATGAGGTCCGGGTGTTGAGGATGGGGGATTTCTCCACCGAACTCTGCGGTGGCACCCATGTCAATGCAGTGGGGGATATCGGTCTTTTTAAGATCACCGGAGAAACCGGTATCGCCGCCGGGGTACGGCGTGTCGAAGCGGTCACCGGTCAGCGGGCCATCGAATGGATCGAAGCCGACGAGGAGCGCCTGCAAACTGTGGCGGAACTGATCAAAACCGGCCGGGAGGATGTGGAGTCCAAACTGGAACAGCTGCTGGAGCGCAACCGTCGTCTGGAAAAGGAGTTGGACCAACTCAAGTCCAAACTGGCGAGCGCCGCGGGCAGCGACTTGGCGTCACAGGCGGTCAGCCTGGGTGAAGTCAAGGTATTGGCGGCCAACCTGGAGGGTGCGGATCCCAAATCCCTGCGCGATACGCTTGACCAATTGAAGAACAAACTCGGCTCGGCGGTGCTGCTGTTGACCACGGTGAAGGACGGTAAGGTTTCCCTGGTGGCCGGGGTAACCAAGGACCTGACCGGGCAGGTCAAGGCCGGCGATCTGGTGAAGATGGCGGCGGAGAAGGTCGGAGGCAAAGGGGGCGGCCGTCCCGACATGGCGCAGGCGGGTGGCAGCAACCCGGACGCATTGCCCGAGGCACTGGCGCAGGTCGAATCCTGGGTGAAGGCGCAGCTGGGCTTGTAGATCCTGAGACGCTAAGAAGCCGCCGATAACGGCCATTTCTTTTTGAACATCGTTGTTGTTTAATAGGCCGCTTTTTCCAACGGTTAATATGGGACTCTGAAGTATCATGGCACTGATCGTGCAAAAGTACGGCGGCACCTCCGTCGGTTCAATTGAACGCATCCTCGCCGTGGCCGAAAAGGTCAAGGGTTGGCGGGACAAAGGCAATCAGGTGGTCGTGGTCGTCTCGGCGATGTCCGGTGAGACCAACCGTCTGATCGGTCTGGCCCGGCAGATCGAGGAAACACCGAATCCTCGCGAGATGGATGTGCTGGTCTCCACCGGAGAGCAGGTTACGATCGCGCTGCTGTCCATGGCCCTGCAAAAGCTGGATTGTCCCGCCCGTTCCTATACTGGTGGCCAAGTCCATATTCTTACCGACAGCGCCTACAGCAAGGCGCGTATCCGGGATATCGATGCCGCATGTGTGCAGGCGGATCTGGAGGCCGGGCGTGTCGTCGTTGTGGCGGGATTCCAGGGCGTCGATGAGCACGGCAGTATCACCACCCTGGGCCGGGGTGGTTCCGACACCACCGCGGTGGCCATGGCGGCCGCCCTCAAGGCCGATGAATGTCAGATCTATACTGATGTGGACGGTGTCTATACCACCGATCCCAGAGTCGTATCGAATGCCCGGCGATTATCCCGCATCACCTTCGAAGAGATGCTCGAGATGGCCAGTCTGGGCTCCAAGGTTCTGCAGATTCGCTCGGTGGAGTTCGCCGGAAAATACAATGTTCCCCTGCGTGTCCTTTCCAGCTTCGAAGAGGGGGAAGGCACATTGATCACCTTTGAGGAAGAGAACATGGAACAGGCAAAGATTTCAGGCATCGCATTCAACCGCGATGAGGCAAAACTGACGATTCTGGGAGTTCCTGATCAACCAGGCGTGGCGCATAAGATTATTGGTCCTATCTCCGAGCAGAATATCGAAGTCGATATGATCGTGCAGAATATCTCCCACGACACGGGGCGTACTGATTTCACCTTCACGGTCAACCGGGGTGACTTCAAGGGAGCCCATGAGATCCTGAAAAAGACCGCCGAGGAAATGGGAGCCCGAGAGGTTCTTGGGGACGACAAGATCGTCAAGATATCCCTGGTGGGTGTGGGCATGCGCTCCCATGCGGGTATTGCCAGTAAAATGTTCGAGGCCCTGGCCGTCGAAGGGATCAATATCCGGATGATTTCTACATCAGAAATTAAGATTTCCGTGGTAGTGGACGAAAAATACCTAGAGCTGGGTGTCCGTTCTCTACATGATGCATTCGAGCTAGAAAAAGAAATTTGATCCTGAAATGGGTTAAATTGACCCGAAATGTCCCCAAATGGGGACGAAATCGGCTTGCAAACGCTTTTTAAGCGGTCATCCAGTTGCTAAAATACCTGCACCAGTCCCGTTTAACGCGGCGGCTTGGTTGGCAAAGGTATTGGTCTGCGGAGATCCTGCAGAAAAATACCAATAACAGTAAGGAACATTATGGAGACTGGACAATGTTAATACTGACTCGCCGAGTTGGCGAAACCCTAATGATCGGAGATGAAGTAACGGTAACGGTGCTTGGAGTAAAAGGTAACCAGGTACGCATCGGTGTGAATGCGCCACGAGATGTTACAGTACACCGGGAAGAAATCTACGAGCGAATCAAAAGAGAGCAGTCCGAGGAAACCAACTGACAGGATTGAACCCGTCAATAGTTGGTGATGCTCTCCAAGAAAAAACTTTGCTAGGGAAGGCGAAGTT
>JARRNW010000164.1:0-7433 GCA_037384565.1 Candidatus Thiodiazotropha sp. | reverse complement strand
CAACTGTGAGCCCGCCAGTACGGCGAACCATTTGTCCATCACCAGGGGATCCTGAGACCACTTCTGTTCGAACTGTTCCAATGCCTGGCTTCGCTCTGGGATATCCCGGTTCACCAGATTCACCAGCGCCGCCATAACATCGGTCATATTGCCGGCCGATTCGAATTGATCCAGGGCGATTCGGTCGATCTCGGGTTTCTCGAGGCTCATCAGATAACCCAGTGAGAGATTTTTCAGGCGTCGTCGGGCGATGGCCTCAGAGCTGATTTCGTACCCCGGCGTGAAGTTGTCCCGGTAAACACGTAACAAATCCTCCCTGAGTGCTTGCGCCAGGGCCTGCTTCAACCACCGCCTGGCATGATGAATCCCATCCACCGCAACCTCGGCCATCTGATCACCAATACTGGACTCGGAAGGCAGGGTCAGCAACTCACTCAACAGTGCCTGATCCGAACCCGTGTCACTAAGCACCTGGCGAAACGCAGCGACAAACCCATCATCGAGTTCGAATGCCCGCTGCTCCCGGTAGGCTGTGACCAGTCTTTGTAAAACCCGATGCGCCAGGGTGTGCCCCGCATCCCAGCGATTGAAATCATCCCGGTCCCGGGCCATGAGAAACATTAGCTCCTCATCAGAGTAGTCGTACTCCAATTTCACCGGCGCCGAGAACCCCCGCAACAGGGACGGCACCGGCCGTTCGGCCACATCATGAAAACGGAAGGTCTGCTGGGCATCTCTCAGCTCTACGACCCGGTGGGCAGCCGTCTCAGGCTCCTCAGGCCGAAGCTTCAACGGTATTTCATGACCTTCAGAATCCAGCAATGCCAGATCGATCGGGATGTGGAAGGGACTTTTGTCCTTCTGTCCCGGGGTCTCCGGGGTCGACTGAGACATGTGTAGCTGGTACACACCCTGGTCGGCATCGAACTCGGAACGCACACGAATCACCGGCGTACCCGCCTGGGCATACCAGAGACGAAACTGCTGCAGGTCCCGACCGCTGGCATCTTCCATGCAACGGACAAAATCCTCGGTGGTCACCGCCTGTCCATCATGCCGCTCGAAATACAGGTCCGTGGCTTTGCGAAACCCTTCATTGCCCAGCAGATTGGCCTGCATGCGGACCACTTCGGCGCCCTTTTCATAAACCGTCACGGTGTAGAAATTGTTGATCTCGATATAGCTGTCCGGACGTACCGGATGCGCCATAGGACCCGCATCTTCGGCAAACTGGTGGGTGCGAAGCAATCGGACATCCTCGATCCGCTTGACCCCTCGGGATCCCATGTCCGCAGAGAATTCCTGATCCCTGTAGACCGTCAAACCCTCCTTCAGACTCAGCTGAAACCAGTCCCGGCAGGTGATGCGGTTGCCGGTCCAGTTGTGAAAGTACTCATGTGCAATCACCCCTTCGATACCCTGAAAGTCGCTGTCGGTGGCCGTATCCGGGCGGGCCAGCACGAACTTGGAGTTGAAGATATTCAACCCCTTGTTTTCCATGGCGCCCATGTTGAAGTCATTCACTGCCACGATCATGAAGACATCCAGGTCATACTCCCTGCCGTAGCGCTTTTCGTCCCAGGCCATGGCGTGTTTGAGCGAGGCCATGGCATGCTCACACTTATCGATATTCTCCGGTTCGACATAGATTCTCAGGTCGACCGTCCGCCCTGAGGCGGTGATGAACCGGTCCTGCTGAAAGCGCAGGTCCCCGGCCACCAGGGCGAACAGGTAGCAGGGCTTGGGGAACGGGTCTTCCCAACGCACCTGATGTCGCCCCCCCTCCAGGTCACTGGATTCAACACAATTTCCGTTCGACAGCAGCACCGGATAGCGCTGCTTGTCCGCACTGATCGTGGTACTGAAGCGGGCCATCACATCCGGACGGTCGGGATAGTAAGTGATACGCCGAAAACCTTCTGCCTCGCACTGGGTACAGAACATCCGGCCGGACTGGTACAACCCCTCGAGAGCGGTGTTTTCCCGGGGATTGATCAGGACCTCGGTACGCAGTACACACTGTGCGCCTACCTGAGGTATGGTTAGGGAGCGGGCATCCACCTGATAGTCCTGCGGACCGAGTACCCGGCCATCCAGATGCACGGAACAAAGCTGCAGCTGTTCACCATCGAGCACCAGGTCACCCGGTTGCCCGGAACAAGCGGGATTACGCCGCAGATGAAGTTCGCTGATGACCCGCGTCGCCTCCTCCTGGAGTTGAAAATCCAATGCGACACGATCAACGAGAAATTCCGGGGGACGATAGTCTTTGAGATAGATGGTATTGGCACTGTCTGTTCGCATAGGTATTCCTGTACTCTGCCGGTGTTGTCGCTTCGATCGTGTATGCGGAAAGTCTACTGGGGGCTGAAGGGATCATGCAATGACCTTTGTTCGTCACACTCACGGGACTTCGTCAGATACCCGATATAGAAGTCACCCCACTCTGCTGCTAGGATGTTAGGCAGAATCCGCCATGAGCTAATCAATGTATTTCTTGTGGTATTACAATCAGTTAGTCAGAAAGAATATATCAGGAACCCAACCATGCCGCACGTTGTGATGTACTCTACCGCCATTTGTCCCTACTGCGTCAGGGCTAAACACCTGTTGGAAAACAAAGGCATATCCTACGAGGAGATCCGTATCGACCATGATCACGACATCATGCAAGAGATGATGCGCCGCAGTAATCGTCAAACCGTTCCGCAAATCTTCATCGACGACTTTCATGTCGGGGGGTACGACGATCTGGCCTCCCTCGAGATGTCCGGTCGCCTGAATCAGTTGCTGGGCCTCAAAGACGAATGAGCGACGCCTCCCATCCGGCGGAAAAGGTACGCCTGGACAAGTGGCTCTGGGCGGCGCGTTTTTTCAAGACCCGCCAGATCGCCGCGGAAGCCATCAACGGGGGCAAGGTTCACCTCAACGGTCAGCGGACCAAACCCGGAAAGGAAGTAAAAAGCGGCAGCCAGTTACGCATCCATAAGGGTTCACTCGAGTGGGATGTCCGGGTCCTGGTACCCGCGACCCAGCGCAGACCGGCCGCTGAAGCTTGTCTCTTCTATGAAGAGGATCCGCAAAGTCAGCAAAGGCGTGAGAAGACAATCGCAGCCCAGCGATTGGAACGGTCACTGGCCCCGCAACCCGTTTCTACAAAACCCAGCAAGCGGGACCGCCGGATGATCCATCGTTTTACCCAGAAGACCCCCTGAACCATGGACCAGGACGCTTACCGCCGCACCTACCGGGAGATGAACGAGCGGTTCTGCGCCTACGAAAAATGCCTGCTCGCGCAACAGTGTCTGTGCAGCCAGGCAAAAAAGATCTGCATTGCCGAGCGCGAAGGTGTCCACTGCCTCTCGGATGAGGCCCAGAATCAGTGCCTGGAACTCCAGTCGGCGTTACGTCAGCAGGCCCGCTTCGCCCTCAAAACCAACAATGACCGGGCCGTGCTGCCCCATGCCCAGGCGATGCGCCTGCAGGTGGGTGGACTGCGGGGCCTGCATGCCGCCCTTTTTCCAGACCTCCCACTCCCAACCAGGATCGATGATGTCAACGGCTTGATCAGCCAAGCCAGGGAGACCTATGGCAGCCTGGAAAACCTGCCATTCCAAACCTTGATACAACATGTATCCGCTTACCAGGGAAGGCGTCGCTAGTGTGGTCGAGTCAGCGGGGACTCAAGGCAAGGCGCACACAGCCTGGATTCCAGGCTGTGCCCGCCTTGCCCCTGACTCAATCCATCTGGCGCACGAAACTAGAACTCATCTAAAGGTTGCAAACAATGCTCATAATCAATGTCTGTGGATGAAGTATTCGTATTGGAGTTCATACTCAGATTGTATGAGACACAGAGTTGACCCGACTGGTTGATCAAATAGAAACCGACACGGGCCCCGCTTGGGTCGATTACAGGATTATTGATCTCAATACGATTCCCGAGCAGACCATCCGCCAGGGTCTCTTCACCCAGATCGGAATACTCACCCAGATTCTCTGTCCAACTCGACGTTTGGACGAAACCCTCACCCGTACAATCGGCTGAGTCAAAGATCTTAAATTCACTGTTAAAGAGGAGTCCATCCGGAGCGAACTCAAAAATGCGCTGAATGCTCTGACTCTCGTCCCCTCCTGGATAGCAGAGGTTGTCCGCCAGCCAGGAAAAGTCGTTCAGCCCCGATTCCAGCGCATCAGGATCGGATTCCGGTACGGGTTCGGAGGTATCTGGCAGATCAGCCACAGAACTGAACAGAGTCAAACAGTGCTCATAGTCCATCGTGGCATTGTCAGCTTCCGAGTCCAAATAGAACATTTCGCTATCGATGTAGACATTCTGGGAGAAACACAGGGTTTGTGAATCCTTCAGAACAACATAGGCCTCCGCGGAGTCGTTATAGACTTCCGGATCGTCGCCGCCGCTATCTGCCGAATCATCATCCGTGCTGTCCGCATCGTCAGCGGTGGCGCAGGCATTTTGCGAAACATCCGGATCGTCCCCACAATCTTCATCCAACTCATCCGGATCCGATGGTTCCGGCATGGGCGGTTCCGGTTCTGCGGGCTCCTCCACGGTGTATTCGAAATGGATCGGATATCCGGATGTACCATCCGCCAGCGTTGTCAGGGTTCCCATTGAATAGGTAGCGCTGAGGAACTCGCCTTGTTGTGGTTTCTCGTAACCTTCCCCCTGGGTGGTGCATTCGGCATCCTGATAGATCTGTAGACCGATCAACAGCCTGCCGTTATCCGCGAATTGATAGAGTGATTTAAAATAGGTGCCAGAGTCATACTCCGAGCAGGTTGCGCCCGCCCATGCGTTGGAGAGTATCGGATGAGCGTCCGTAGCAACCTCCTCTTCTTCCGTATCCTCATCCGTGGCAGTGTCATCCTCTCCCGATTGCGTGTCACCTCCAGTGTCGGTGACATCCTCTCCCGATTGCGTGTCACCTCCAGTGTCGGTTACACCCTCATCATTTTCGGTATTCCCCCCACTCTCCTCTAAATTGTTATCGGAAGCGGGGCTGTCATCCCCCCCTCCGCCGCCGCCACACCCAAGCAGGGCGATGGAGAGCACGATGGGCAGAGCAAACATAGTTATGGATGGCTTTTGATTTCCTATCTTCATATTCTTTCCTTGATATCTGTTGTGTCGCTTGTGGTGTGATTCCATTCTTTTGTGTTAGTCGCTTCGTATTCTCGTATTTCCTTGAACGGTTTCCCCATTCACGACAAGGATCGAAAAAGTGACTCGGGCGTTGAAATCCCGCGCACGATTTAACGATACAACCGGGCGCAATACTAGTATGGATATCCCTAGCTGGGGTTATCCCGTATGGTGGTATTCCTTTCCAAGGCGACTCATTTAAGGAGGCATTGCAATAAAGTGCGTAGCGGATCAAACACCGGTACAAGTTTCTTTCTCATCAAACTGCCTATGGCATCGGTTTTTGAAAACACCGGGCGCACAACCCCATACCCCATACCAGAAAGAATAAAGAGTGACTTGAGCCGTTCTGTCTGGTTGCGTAGCGCCTGTTGGCAGGTGGTGTAGGCGGGATCCGCCCATGACTCCGCCTGCTCCTGCAACGCCTCCAGAGTCAGATCAGGATCACCCTCGGGTCTCAGCCCCTTGAAATAGTCTCTGACGACATCGAGCAGCGCGGTCACCACATCCTGATTAGCCGGCTTTTCCATCACCCGGAGGCAGGTCAGGATAAAACCCTGTCCCTGGGAACCAAGCACCTTCATCAGCAGCCCCGCGAATGGATTGGACGCCTCAGCCAAATGCCTCAGTGTCTGCATCTCTTCAGGATCCAACGGGGCGGGTGGAGGCAGTTGGGGTAGATCATCCGGTGTACTGAGTAGAAAACCCAGGTAGTAGGATGGTTTGCGCAGAGCGCGCTTCCATAAATCCTGACGTTCCTCTTCCGAGATCAGTCCCGGTTGCAGCGCCAGCCTGAGGCTCTCGATCGTCTGTGCGGGTTCGGTTTCAAAAGGCAGGTATTCGATGAGGAACCGCGCCAGCTCCCTACCCATTGGGCCTTCAACGACCGGGGGATTTCTCAACATACGCCGGGCGTTATCCGGCTCCTGGGAGGTCCACCAGACCCGCCGTGCCAAATCATCCGTCAGTCCCTGGGACGAAGCCACGGCGATGACCGCCTCCGGCTCGCCCAGTAGCAACAGGTTTTCCAGATGTTCATCCCGCGCCTGCCCCATACGGGTCCAGCGTTTGAGATAGATCGGATAACCACCTGGAGATCCCAGCACATGCCCGGATAGTTCTTCTCGGATACGCCGCAGATAGAGATCGTCACGGCAGGTGGGGTTGAGTGATAGCTTGCTTTCGCCCTGTTGTGAAAGGGCATACAAGGTCATGGAGGATTCATCGATCCGGATCGCCCGAGGTTTGTTGGCCAGCAACACCCTCAGCCGCAGTGCGTCTTCGTGAGAAAGATCCATGCTACTCCATACTGTAGTTTTTAACCCGACAGTGAAAACCCGGGAGTCAGCACAAGGCGCCAGACCCAGGCTGGGTATGGGACCAGACCGAACCCGAGCGTATCGGTGATCTACTGGATGGGTTCGGAAGGAGGAAGATAGTTACTGTCTTTCGGGTTCAGGAAAATGAACTGGCTTTCCCCATCATCCAACTCCCCAAAATCCATGGTCGTCTGATCCAGCAAGGTATAGTGTTCGGGTTCCATGACTATGCTGATACCTTCGGAATCGAACTGGATGTCTTCATCCTTCGCATCATCGAAACCCATCAGATAGTCAAAGCTGCCATCCTCTTTCTGCTGAGCGGCAAAACGCAGAGCCATACCTTCCGTACCGCCCATCTTGGCCGCCTGGAGTATCTGCTGAGCGGCTCGAGGTGTAATTTTAAACATCGTTTATCGTACCTTGCTTGCTGCTTGTCGGTTTTTTTCAGCCGCGACCTGAGCCACGAATCTTCTCACCCAATCATTTCCACCGACACTGCGCATGTGTGTGTAGCTGGCCAGTAGATTCTTGTAGACGTAACCATCATGCTTACCGTCAATCCCGTAGCCACGAACGACTTCATAGGCGAACTCATCGGCACCAGCTTCCAGTCCCTCCAGAGAGGAGTAATGGAACTCATGGGCGGGAATCGTTGGGTCGGTCTGCGCCTGAAATCCGGGCCAAGGACTCCGACCGGTTTCCCTTAATCGGACATAGCCCCGCCCTTTGGGTTTGGCGTGCATGACCGTGTCTCCCGGTATCACACCTGCCATTCTACATTGTTTCCCTTTCCAGGTAAGTGTTCGGGTCAGGTAAATCAACCCGCCGCATTCTGCGTATGCGGGTCCACCCTTTTCGATGAATTCCGCAACCGCCTGACGCATAGCCCCGTTTTGCTGCAGTGCATCCATAGCGGTTTCAGGAAACCCGCCTCCGAGAAATAT
>JARRNW010000163.1:0-17468 GCA_037384565.1 Candidatus Thiodiazotropha sp. | reverse complement strand
AAGCGGTCGCGATCACCGCCCGCTTGCCCTGTAACCCCCCCACGAAACCCTGATCCGGATCATAGTTAAAGGTTTGTCCAAAGCGAACCACATGGTCTATCCATGCCTTTAACGTGGATGGAACAGAAAAGTTATACATGGGTACGCTCATTATCAGCAGGTCCGCATCTCGCAGTTCGGAAATATAGCGATCCGATAGCGCCGTATCACTACGAGTGGTGTCATCGGCTTGCTCGGGTGGCGTGAAATAGGCGGTGATCGTTGCATGACTGATATGTGGCGGAGGATCTTCCGCCAGATCACGCACCACCACATGACTGCCTGGGTGGGCCTGTATCCAGCTTTCCAGGAATTGATCCGCCAGGCGACGGCTATGGGAACCTGCTGTTCGGGCGCTGGCGTCGATGCGAAGAATGTTTGTCATGAATTTCGCTCCAGGATGACGAGTTGAGGCAAAGAGCATATTGCACACACTATCTGCGCGAAATATCTTCGTTTGAACTTTATTATTGCGTAATATGCACGAATGGATTTAACGACTCTGCAACTGTTCATCGAAGTGGTTGGGCGGGGAAGTTTTGCCGCGGTGGCACGTAGCCATGACAAGGCGCCCTCATCCGTGTCCCGCGCCGTGGCGGCGCTTGAAGAGGAACTGGGTGTGCGCCTCTTTCAACGCAGTACCCGCCGCCTGCAACTGACCGAGGCGGGACGCGAATACTTCGAAGCGGTTGAAGAGATCATGGCATCGTTTGCCGCAGCCGCAGAGCGTGCGCGTTCACTCACGGAGCAGCCACGAGGGACACTTCGAGTGACCGCCTCGGTGACTTTCGGCCAGGTCGGGATCGTACCCTTGCTCGCCGATTTCATGGAACGCTATACGGAGCTCGATCTCGAGTTGCTGCTCACCGACACGCGCCTGGACCTGTTCGCCGATCGAATTGATGTAGCGGTTCGTCTCGGGGCTTTGGATGATAATAAGCTGGTAACCACAAAGCTCTGCGACATCCCCTATATTGTCTGCGCCAGTCCTGAGTACCTGAGACGGTTCGGCACTCCGGAAAAGCCAACTGACCTTGATGGGCACGATGCCCTGTGTTTGTCGCTGCCAGAGCACAACGTCTGGCGCTTTCGCGATGCCCGGGGCAATGTCGAAACAATCAATGTCCATGCCCGGCTCAGAAGCACCAATGTGCGTGCACTCATGCAGTGCGCGTCGTCCGCCATGGGCATCGCGCTGCTACCCCAATGGATCGCCCAGGGAGAACTGACTTCGGGTGAATTGGTGCCGCTATTTCCCGGCTGGACGGTGGGAACCACGGAGTTTGTGGTGCCGGTGTGGTTGCTTTACCCATCTCGTCAGCATCTGCCGCTGAAAGTCAGGGTTTTTATCGATTATCTGAAGGATTGCTTTCATGCTAAGCTGCCCTGGAATTAGGATGACCATGATTTGATCCTCCCGGAAGAGATCGGCACTGTCGATTCACATCCCTTCCGGGTATATTCCGCCAAGCCTTTTGGGTCATCACCTTCCAGACAAACCAACAAAGAAATCCCACTATTCACTCAATTGAAGGAACACCACTATGTCGGGACACCACACAGGAGAAAAAATCGTATTGGCGAGCAACAATGCCGGCAAGGTCCGGGAGATCAATCAGTTGCTGTCTCAGGAACAGATCATGGTGGTGCCGCAGAAGGAGTTTCAAATCCCGGACGCGGTGGAAGATGGCCTGAGCTTCGTGGAAAACGCCATCAAGAAGGCCCGGCATGCCACCAGTCTCAGTGGGCTGCCCGCGATCGCCGATGATTCGGGCATCGAAGTGGACGCCCTGCGGGGTGCGCCGGGTATCTACTCCGCCCGGTTTGCGGGGGCCGGCGCCAGTGACGAGGCGAACCTGCAAAAACTTCTCACGGATCTTGCCGAAGTTCCGGAGACCGAGCGAACCGCCCGATTCCAGTGCCTGATGGTCTACATGCGCCACGCCGAGGACCCTACCCCGATCATCTGCCAAGGCACCTGGGAGGGGCGTATTCTGTTCGAACCTGCGGGGGAAAATGGCTTTGGCTACGATCCGATCTTCTACGTCCCCACCCACGACTGCAGTTCCGCGCAGCTGGATGCGGAGACCAAGAACAGCTTGAGCCACCGGGGACAGGCGCTGCAGAAGCTGTTACAGGCGCTTTCTGAATAACTCAATCAATTGTAAACAACATCTGGCAGCCAGGTCGCCAGCTTCGGCCAGTAGGCCAACAACCCCAGCATCAACAACTGAATCACAATGAACGGCGCGACCCCCCGATAGATGGCGCTGGTGCGCACCTCCTCGGGGGCCACACCACGCAAGTAGAACAGGGCAAAGCCGAAGGGTGGCGTGAGGAAGGAGGTCTGCAGGTTGATGGCGATCATCACCCCCAGCCAGACAGGGTCAAGCCCCATACCAAGCAGGATCGGTCCGACAATGGGTACGACCACGAAGGTAATCTCGATGAAGTCGAGGATGAAGCCGAGCAGAAACATCACCAGCATCACCACGATCATCGCCCCGACCACCCCGCCGGGCAGATCGGTGAGCAGTTCGGACACCACTTCGTCACCGCCGAAGCCCCGGAATACCAGGGAGAAGAGCGCGGCGCCGATGAAGATCAGAAACACCATGCTGGTCACCTGGGTGGTGCCGGTCATCACCGCCTTGAGGGTCTTCAGATTGAGTTGCCCCAGCCCAGCACCGCGACGATGAGCAGTAGTGGCGGGACCAGTACCTTCAGCACCTTCTTCCCAAGCTCGCCGGGCGCTCCCCGTGCTTCCTTGGGGATGGCCGGTACCTGCTGCGGTTTGACCAGCGCGACCAGAATGATATAGGCGAGATAGAGCGCCACCAGCATCAACCCGGGTAGCATCGCGCCGACGAACAGATCCCCAACCGAAACCGTATCCGGCGAGAAGATCCCCATATCGAGCTGAGCCTGCTGGTAGGCGGCCGAGAGCACATCCCCGAGCAGCACCAGGATGATCGAGGGGGGAATAATCTGCCCCAAGGTGCCCGCCGCACAGATCACTCCGCAGGAGAGTGCGGGATCATAGTTACGCTTGAGCATGGTGGGCAGGGAGAGTAGCCCCATGGTCACTACGGTGGCGCCGACGATACCGGTACTGGCGGCAAGCAGCATACCGACCAGGGTTACCGAGATACCCAACCCACCCCGCAGGGAACCGAACAGGCTGGCCATGGTGTCGAGCAGGTTCTCCGCCACCCGGGAGCGCTCCAGCATGATCCCCATAAACACGAACAGGGGTACCGCGATCAGGGTCTCGTTGGTCATGATACCGTAGAGCCGGTTGGGCAGGGCCTGGAGGAAGGCGTCGTCGAAATAGCCTCCGAGTTCCCCCAACCAGGCAAACACCAGCGCTGTGCCCCCCAGGGAAAAGGCTACCGGATAGCCCATCAACAGGACCAGACAGACACACAGGAACAGCAACAGGGGAAGGAATTCGGCCATCAGGAAGTCTCACCCGAATCCGCCGGAGAGGTCGCTCCAAACAGACGCTCCAAACAACGCAGGACCAGGGACAAACCCTGCAGCAGGAGCAGCACCGCCATCACCAGAATCAGGCTCTTCAACAGGTAGACCCCATCGAGTCCTCCCGCCTCCCGGGACCCCTCATGCAGGGACCAGGACTGGGCCACATAGTCCCAGCTCACACTGAGGATGAACAGGCACACCGGCAACAGCAGTCCCAGGGTACCGAACAGGTCGATCCAGGCCCGGCCTCGGGGGGAAAAGCGCTGGTAGAAGATATCCACGCGTACATGCCCTTCGTGCTTGAGGGTGTAGGCGGCACCGACCAAAAACAGACTGGCGTGCATATAGGTCACTGACTCCTGAAGCCAGATCCAGCCCAGGTCGAAGACATAGCGCAGCACCACGATGGTGACGGTCACCAGCACCATCAAAAGACTCAGCCAGGAGACTGCCCGCCCCAGTCCCTCATTGAAGGTATCGATCAGACCGGGCAGGCCCTTCAACATGTTGGAACCCGACATCAAACCCCGCTCACCAACGCATCAATATCCACTGGGGCACGCTGATATTGGTCGGATCGTCGGACCGGGAATCGAACTCCCCGTCACCGTCCCGGTCGACCAGATAGTAGGCCGGTCCCTTCACGGGCTGAATCTTGACCATGTAGAGCTGACCGTTGATGCGATATTCGTATATGGTCCCTTCGTCCTTCTTGATGATTGTCACATCGGGTTCGATCACCTCATCATCGACCTTCATCTCCGGCAGGGGCAGCTCGGGAGGCTCAGGGGCTTCTTCCGCAATCAGGCTGCTCGCAAGCAGCAGGCCGGGAAGCAACAGGCTGAAACCATTCTTGGGATTAGACATGATCTCCCTCCGTGGGAGTAATCGGTATGGATTCATTACAGTTCCAGCAGAATCTCCCGTTCCGCCGGCGATGGCTCGAAATGGCGTGTCTCGTAGTGACTGAAAATCGCGTCTACCACCTCCTGGGGCGTTTCGCAGACCTGCAGTAGATCGAGATCCTCGGGATCGATGGTACCGGCGGGGCAGAGGGTGTTGCGAAACCACTCCAGCAGGCCGTGCCAAAAGGCCCCGTCCACCAGGATGATCGGAATCTTGCGGGTCTTGCCGGTCTGCACCAGGGTCAGAATCTCCGCCATCTCGTCGAGGGTACCAAAGCCGCCCGGCAGCACCACATAGGCTGAGGCGTGTTTGACAAACATCACCTTACGCGCGAAGAAGTGTCGGAAGTTCAGGGCGATGTCCTGGTAGGGGTTGCCATGCTGCTCCATGGGCAACTGGATATTCAGGCCAATGCTGGTGGACTTGCCCTCGAACGCCCCCTTGTTGGCTGCCTCCATGATGCCGGGCCCACCACCGCTGACCACCGAGAATCCGCTATCCGAGAGCAGCCGCGCCATCTCCTCGGCGAGGGCATAGTGGGGATGCTCCCGGGGAGTACGCGCCGAACCGAAGAAACTCACGGAGGGACTTATCTGAGCCAGCTGCTCGAAGCCTTCGACGAATTCCGCCATAATCTGGAAGACCCGCCAGGACTCCCGAGTGAGCTGACCTTCCGCCCCGCCGCGAGGCCTGCTACGTCTGTCATGTGTGATTGTCATAGCCGATTATCTCGTTATTTTTTACGTTTCGGGCCGAATGGTACTTCACTGTAAGCTGATTATGGTTGTCGTAATTCGATCAGTCGAGCGATGATCATATCAGGCATCCGCCCTGCTGTTGAAATCGATCGTCACCCTGACTAGTCTTGCGCCTCGTTTTCCCTCGTAAGCGGTCACCCACCCATGTCACAGCTCAATCCCAGACAGCTTGAAGCCGTACGCACCATCGATGCGCCCCTGCTGGTACTGGCCGGGGCCGGGAGCGGCAAGACCCGGGTGATCACGGCAAAGATCGGCTACCTGGTGAACCAGTGCGGCCTGGCGCCTCGCCAGATCACTGCCGTGACTTTCACCAACAAGGCCGCCCGGGAGATGAAAGAGCGGGTCACCCAGTCCCTGGGCAAGGGCGGCGCCGAGGGCCCCAGAATCTCCACCTTCCACACCCTGGGTTTGAATATCCTGCGCCAGGAACTGCAAACCCTGGGCTACAAAGCCGGATTCTCCATCTTCGACCAGCAGGACAGCGCCGTCCTGCTCAAGGACCTGCTGCGCAAGGAGAACCGGGGTGACGAAAAGGAGATCAACCAGGCCCAGTGGACGATCTCCGCCTGGAAGAACGATCTCATCGAGCCGCCCCAAGCCCTGGAGAAGGCGGAGAATCAACGTGAAACCCTGCATGCCCTCCTCTACGAGGCCTACCAGCGCAGTCTTAAGGCGTTCAACGCGGTGGATTTCGACGATTTGATCCGCCTGCCGGTGAACCTGTTCCGGGAACACCCGGAGGTTCTGGACCGCTGGCAGGACCGTATTCGTCACCTGCTGGTGGACGAGTATCAGGACACCAACCAGGCCCAGTACGAACTGGTCCGGCAACTGGTCGGAGTAAGGGCCGCGTTCACCGTGGTGGGGGATGACGACCAGTCGATCTATACCTGGCGGGGCGCCCGACCGGAGAATCTGGCTCGTCTGAAGGAGGATTTTCCACGCCTCAAGCTGATCAAGCTGGAGCAGAACTACCGCTCCAGCGGACGTATTCTCAGATCCGCGAATCAGTTGATCAGCAACAACCCCCATGTGTTCGACAAACGCCTGTGGAGTGAACTTGGGCCCGGCCCGGAAATCCGGATCATGGCCTGCGCCAACGAGGAGCAGGAAGCGGAAAAGGTGGTCTCAGAGATCATTCATCTCAAATTCACCAGCCGCGCCGCGAATCGTGATTTTGCTATTCTCTACCGGGGCAACCATCAGGCGAAGGTCTTCGAAAAGGCCCTGCGCACCCACAACATCCCCTACTTCCTCAGCGGAGGGACCTCATTCTTCGCACGCACCGAGGTGAAGGATGCGATGGCCTATCTGCGCCTGCTGGCCAACCCGGAGGACGACAGCGCCTTTCTGCGCATCGTCAACACCCCACGCAGGGAGATCGGGCCAAGCACCCTGGAAAAGCTCGCCGCCTATGCCCAGACCCGGGGCAGCACCTTGCTGCCCGCCTGCGACGACATGGGTCTTCAGAGTCTGTTAAGTGAGCGGGCCCGGGAGCGTCTGCTGACATTCGCCAGCATGATCCAGGATCATGCCCGGCAGGCGGAGAGCGATCCGGTGAGCGCCTTCCGCCACCTGCTCCAGGAGATCGGCTACGAGGACTGGCTCAAGGAGAACGCCAGCAGCGACCCGGTGGCGGAACGCCGCATGGGCAATGTGAACGACCTGGTGGACTGGCTGAATGCGCTGTACAAGGGGGAATTGCAGGAAAAGACCCTGGCGGAGATGGTCAACCACCTGACCCTGATGGATATGCTGGAACGGCAAAACGAGGATGAACAGCTCGACCAGGTGCATCTGATGACCCTCCACGCGGCCAAGGGGCTGGAGTTTCCGCACGTGTTCCTGGTGGGGATGGAGGAGGAGTTACTGCCTCATCGCAGCAGCATCGAGGAGGACAACATCGAAGAGGAACGCCGACTTGCCTACGTGGGCATCACCCGGGCACAGCGCAGCCTGGTGATCACCTATGCCAGTAAACGCAAGCGATTTGGTGAATGGATCGCCAGTGAGCCAAGCCGCTTCCTCCAGGAACTCCCGGAGGACGACCTGATCTGGGAGGGTCGCGGCGAGCCCCTGAGCAAGGAACAGAAACAGCAGCGGGGATCAGCCCACCTGGCGAACCTCAAAAGCCTGCTTGGATCAGAGTGACAGCACCCAGCTCACAATGGTGCGAATATTCTCATCCGAGACCTGGACATTGGGAGGCATGGGAATTTGGCCCCAGACACCGACGCCACCGGCCTTGACCTTGGCCGCCAACCGATCCAGGGCGCCCGCATCGCCTTTATATTTCGCCGCCACATCCTTGTAGGCAGGACCCACCACCTTGACGTCCACCTGATGACAGGCCATGCAGCCCGAAGCGGTGGCCAGTGCCAGTTGGTCACCACCCGCTGATGCAGGCGCTGCGGCGGGCTCGGCTGCGGCGGTCTGTTCCGCTTGAGCGGGTTCGGCTGGGGCCGTCTCAGCGGAGGCCGCTTCAGCCGGGGCCTGGGCAGCCGCGGGCGTCGCAGGAGCGGTCTTGCCCTCGACGGCCACCTTTCCGACTGGAGCAATGCGCTCGAGCACATCGGAACGATCTTCAGCCAGTGCCTGGCTCGCGAGTAACAGGGATCCTGCGGTTAAACCGGCCACTAGGCCCAACTTGGAAACTGCATTGATGTTCACGGGTAATCTCCTCCGTATCCGAACCGAATCCGCCCCGTGACAGGGCATTTACAAAAAAACCGGTGGATTATACCCGTCACCGAAAAAAAGCGCGAACAGGGTTGGACGACGCCCCCTCAGGCAGCTAAACTACGTCACCTTCGTCAACTGCCCCGTTCGAACTGCGAACCGGGCACTCTGACACATCATGCGCCCGTAGCTCAGTTGGATAGAGTACAGCCCTCCGAAGGCTGGGGTCACAGGTTCAAATCCTGTCGGGCGCGCCATCCACTCTCCTTAATTCTGCCCCCCTCACATCGATTTCATCACCTTGACTAAGATTTATCGCTACCTGAACTGATCAACACAATTGCGGATCCGCATCAACACAACAAGTTCAATTCGATCATCACGTTTCGCGGATTAACTCTCAAACAGGAATAAATATCCCAGTATTTGGGATTTTATTCACAGAATTCGGGTGTAAATATCAGTCAAACTGATACCCGCAAAGCGCGGACATGACCGGCTTGCTCGAATCAATGGGGAAGCGAGGATCCAAGGTCATGCAATCACAGAGGGTAGGCAACGATCTTCCAGAAAAGGCCAGCCTGACAGATATTTCACGGAGAATTGAGAAAATTATGTTCAATAAGAAAACCTTATCCCTTTTGATCCTGGGCAGCCCACTGCTCTTTGGGATCAATGATGCAGCAGCCTTCAGATCCTTTGGCGACAACGTCGCCTCCTACTGCAACAGCAGGGGATATGACTTTACAGCGGCCTATGCTAGCGACAGTTGTTCAACCTGCCACAGCAACAAAAATGAATACTCCTCGGGCAACTATGAGTATTTTTGCCCGCCGCCTCCCCCCGTGGTTGCCCCGGTCTGTACCGACGCAGATAACGACGGTTACTTCAAAGAGGGCGATACCTGCGGTACCCGGGCAGATTTCAACGACAACAACAGTGCCGCCTACCCGGACGCGACAGAAAACTGTAACGACGGTGTTGACAATGATGGCAACGGACTGACCGACTCCGCCGATCCAAACGCTGTTGGGTGTGCCGTCATGACAGTTTGTACCGATATCGATGGCGATGGTTACAGTACTGACGGAGGAACCTGCGGCCCCATCGACTGTGACGATAACAATTATGCGGTCAACCCGGGTGCCAATGAAGTCTGCAGTGATGGTATCGACAACAACTGCAACGGCTCCATCGACACGGCCGATCTGAATGCCGTGGGTTGTACAACGGGTTGCTCCGATCAGGATGGTGACTCTTTCAGTCCTGATGGCGGCAGCTGTGGCCCCATCGATTGCAATGACAACAATCCAGAGATCAATCCAGGTGCGTTGGAGATCTGCAACGACGGTAACGACAATAACTGTAATAACAAAACAGATGGTTCCGACGGAGTCTGCCAGGATTCACAATTGAATGAACCGCACTGGTGGCGAGGTGATTCGAATGTTGTGAACCCAGCCCCTACCCCCAATCCGACACCGACACCACCAGGACCCACGGCTAAGAGCGTCGATCTACAGGCAACCGCTGACAGCTATTCCGTGAGACTGAACTGGTCTCTGACAGGCATTACCGCAAGGGCCCAGGAGGTCTACCGAGATACGGATGCGAACCCAAATGGGCGGAGTCGGATCGGTTTCATGAGAAATGGCAATTCGTTTGTCGACGACAACGTAACGCAAGGAATGACCTATTACTACTGGATCAAGGTCACAGAATCCGATCGGACCGTTACGAACTCTCAGGCCGCGGCTGTCACAGTGCCGAATGGTTCATCGCCGAACCCGACTCCGACACCACCGAACCCGACTCCGAACCCGACTCCGAACCCGACTCCGAACCCGACTCCGAACCCAACACCACCGAACCCGACATCTCAGCATCCATTCGGCTGGTCTAACCCCAGGTACCAGCATCAGGACGCCGATTACTCGGTATCGTCATGTACATCCTGCCATTCCATTGATAGCACGAACAGGAGTTCTCAATTGAGTTGCTACCTTTGCCATGGCAATAAATGGGATGAATCCGGTGGTTCTGATGATGATGACGATCGAAAGCATCACGATGATGACGGTGACGATCGAAAGCATCACGATGATGACGAGCGAAGGCATGACGATTGAACGATGAATCGTTGTATTGAGTAACTGATTAGAGTCAGTGACAACAGGGGGGCATTTAGTACCGGAATGGAACGTGATAGTATGGACGATAGCTGACTGAATCAGGTATAAACCCAGTGAAATCACAACCTCCCCGAGAATAAACACTTCAAACCATGAAAGCACTGCATACGCTCATCGCCACACTGCTGCTCTTTCCTCAACTGCCCCAAGCAGGGGAAGTGGATAGCTCCCCGATTTCCAGCAAAACCGCTACCCACTCACTTGTTATCATTGGAGCCTCCTACGCTGAACAGTGGCCCATCGAACAGGTCGGTTGCCTGCGGGTTGTGAATAAAGGAATCGACGGACAGGTCTCCTCTCAGGTGAAGGAACGCTTCGACCAGGACGCCCTAAACCTTAAACCTGAGGCCGTGCTGATCTGGGGTTTCATCAACGATTTCTCCAACAACCCCCGGGAGGTTGAGGATGAGACCCGAGAGACCGCGATCCGCAACATCGAGGCCATGGCCGAGGCCGCGCAAGCCGCCGGGGTGATCCCAGTGCTGGCCACGGAAGTCACCATGGGCGCGCCCGACTCGATGATCGACAGCATCATAGGATGGATCGGTGAGTTAAGGGGCAAACGCAGTTTTCAGCAATACATCAGCGATAACGTGATGGCGGTCAACCGCTGGATACGCGAGTATGCCGAACAGCAGGGATTTCCCGTGCTCGACATCGAACATCTGATGACCGACGGAAAGGGCAACCGTAAGGCCGGATACTTCGCCTCCGATCTCTCTCATATCACCGATCTGGCGTATCGGGATCTGGACGCCTACGCCCTACCCGAACTAAAGGCATCACTCATCGATGCCCATAAACTCTGTGCAGAATAAAAATACGCGCCAGTCCCACGCCACCTCACGCATAATTATGATGATATCAAGGTGGCAATTTCTCCCAACCCGGCTAGACTTGTCTCTAGCATAATTGCATATTGATAATGTGAGTATAATTCAATAAGTTAACAAACCTCATGACACTCAACCCTGCGACCGCTCCGACCCGGTCTCGGGAAATGATCCGGATGATTCCGATAAATCATCAGCCAATTGCCTTTTTGCACGAGAAAGGCACGACCTCCGCACTGGAGAGCACAACAATGGAGCAGCAATAGCCCGAGGGCCGATCCCTCGTTGCCGCCGAGAATAGGGAGATATATGTGATAAAGCCGTTTTTTCTTTGGCGCGATGATTGGGAACTCGATTTCGATTGTCTGGACAAGCAGCATCATCAAATCGTCAACGCCATGAATAAGCTTCACAAGGCGCTTGTTCAAGGCCCTGACAACCCCCCCAGCGACAAAGATACAATCACCCGCCACCTCAACACCCTGGCCGATCTGGTGCGCAGTCACTTCAAGATTGAGGAATACCTGATGCGTCTTCACGAGTATCCGGAGCTACTATCCCACTACCGCGAGCATCGTATTCTCCTGGCTGAACTGCAGGTGTGTATCCGAGACCATCAAGCAAACCGCAGACGCTTTAATCTTGACACCCTGACAGCGCTCAAACATTGGCAGATAAACCATGTGATCTGCAACGACCAGCAGTTTGCGGATTATCTCAAATCCCAATCCCTGACCACGCTGGAGAAAGCCTTTAAGGACTCTGCTCTCTTTTACAATTAACCCGGCATCTAAATATGCCATGTTCCGCCGAAGCGTGCCTGCCAGCAGCAAGACTCCGAAACCTGAGATGTAATATCTATGAGACCGGCATCCGGTTGTATCGTTTTGTAGCCAGATTACGAATCCCACACTCAGACCGCTATACTCACAGGGAAGGGAGCCACCTGTGTCCTCGCAAAAAACGAATCAATCCCCGAACATCACCCTGCAGGGCGATGCCCTGACCAAGATCTACCACACCGGAAGCGTGGAGGTACTAGCCCTGCGCGGTGTGGACATCAACCTCTACGAACGGGAACTGGTGGTATTGCTCGGCCCCTCCGGCAGCGGCAAATCAACCCTGCTGAACATCCTCGGCGGGCTGGATACCCCGTCCAGCGGGCGAGTGCGCTTTCGAGACATGGAGATCACCGCCGGCAATGAGACCACACTGACCCGCTATCGCCGGGACCATGTCGGGTTCGTGTTCCAGTTCTACAACCTGATCCCAAGCCTTACCGCCCTGGAGAACGTGGCTCTGGTCACCGAGATCGCGACCCGACCCATGGACCCCGCCGACGCCCTCGCCCTGGTGGGCCTGCAGGAGCGGCTGCACCATTTCCCCGCCCAGCTCTCCGGTGGCGAGCAGCAGCGGATAGCCATTGCCCGGGCTATCGCCAAACGTCCTGACGTACTGCTGTGCGACGAACCCACGGGCGCCCTGGACAGCCGTACCGGCATCCTGGTGCTGGAGGCGATCGAACGGGTCAATCGGGAGATGGGCACCACCACTGCGGTGATCACCCACAACACGGTGATCGGCGGGATGGCAGACCGGGTGCTGCATTTCGGAGACGGCCAGGTTATCCAGAGCGAAACCAACACCCAGCGGCAGTCCGCGAGTGAATTGAGTTGGTAATGCGTACCCTGAATCGAAAACTACTGCGCAACCTGTGGAAACTCAGAGGGCAGGTACTCGCCATCGCCGTGGTCATCGCCTCGGGGGTTGCGGTGCTGGTGATGTCCCTCTCGGCTCTGCAGGCCCTGCAGGACACCACCGCGGCCTACTATGAGCGACAGCGCTTCGGCGATGTCTTCGCCACCATGAAGCGGGCTCCGCAGCGGCTGATCGAGCGCATCCGAGCAATCCCCGGGGTGCGCTCGGTGGATGACCGGATCCAGCAGATGGCCACCCTTTCGATCACCGGGTTTGACGAACCGGTGATGGGCCAACTGGTCTCCATTCCCGAGTCCGGGGAGTCCCGACTCAACCGCCTGGTGATGCGTAGCGGCCGCCGGGTCGCCCTGGGTCACCCCGACGAGGTGGTACTCAACGAACCCTTTGCCGAAGCCCACCAGCTGCAACCCGGCGACCAGCTCAAGGCCTTGATGAACGGTCATCAACGCACCCTCACCGTGGTCGGTATCGCCCTATCCCCGGAGTTCGTCTATGCCATCGGACCCGGGGCGTTGATGCCTGACAACCTGCGCTACGGGGTCATGTGGCTCGGCCGGGAAGCCCTGGCGGCGGCTTATGATCTGGACGGGGCCTTCAACTCGATCAGCCTCGGCCTGCTCCATGGCACCGATCCGCAGAGCGTTATCGACCGGCTCGACCGGTTGTTGGAACGCTATGGCAGCCACGGCGCCATCGCCCGGGCGGATCAAATCTCCAACTGGTTCCTGATGAACGAGATCGAGCAGCTGAAAACCATGTCCACCCTGCTGCCAACCATTTTCCTGGCGGTAGCCGCGTTCCTCAGCAACATGGTACTGAGCCGGCTGATCGCCACCGATCGCAGTGAAATCGGCTTAATGAAGGCATTCGGCTACAGCAACCTGCAGGTGGCTTGGCACTACACCAAACTGGTGATCGCGATGACCCTGGTTGGAATAGTTCTGGGATGGCTGCTGGGGGCCTGGCTGGGACGAGTCAACACCGAGATGTACGCGGAGTTCTTCCGCTTTCCGCTACTCATTTTTCGGCCCCATCCCGGGGTCTTCGCCCTGGGCGCACTGGTGAGCCTGGTGGCGGCACTCAGTGGTAGTCTGGGTTCGGTGCGCCGCGCCGCCAAGCTGCCCCCGGCGGAGGCGATGACCCCGCCGCCGCCCCCCCTCTATCGCCGGACCCGACTGTCCAGCAGTCGCATTGCCCATTGGCTGGATCAGCCGACCCGGATCATTCTTCGCCAGGTCATCCGCTCCCCGGTACGCGCGCTGATGACCAGTATCGGCATCGCCCTGTCGGTGGCGGTGATGGTCATGGCTCTGCAGTGGATCGACGCTATTGAAAAGATCGTTCAGGTCTACTTCAACGATGCCCAGCGTCAGGACATGATGGTCGGCCTGATGGAGACCCAGCCTGATACTATTTTGGAGGAGTTTCTACGCCTGCCCGGTGTGATCGCGGCGGAACCCATGCGCATTAAGAGCGCCGATCTGAGTGCCGGATCACGCACTCATCGCGGCTCCATCGAGGGACTCCCGTCCGGGGCCCGGCTGCAGCGGGTCTATGATGCCGGCGGACGGGTCGTGGATCTGCCACCAGACGGACTGGTGTTGGCCACCGAACTGGCGAAAAAACTCCACGTGGGCATCGGGGATTCAGTGTGGGTGGAGATCCGCGAGGGCCGCCAGCCCAAACGCCGGATTCCGGTGGTCGATCTGTTCGAGACCTATATGGCCATGCCTGCCTATCTGAACATCCGCGCCTTCGACCGCATGATGGGTGAGCGCCCCAGTGTTGAGGTGGTGAACCTGCTGGTGGACGAACAGGAACTGACCCGTCTCTACCAGCGGCTCAAGGCGCTTCCCAAGGTATCCGCCATCACCCTCAAGGACGCCGCGGTGAAGGAGTTCCATGACACCATGGCGGAGACCCTGATGATGTACGTCAGCTTTTTCGCCGCCTTCGCCTGCGCCCTGGGTTTCGGCGTGGTCTACAACAGCACCCGGATCGCCCTGTCCGAACGGGGCCGAGAGCTGGCCACCCTGCGGGTACTGGGCTTTCACCGGGGCGAAATCTCCTACATCCTTTTGGGTGAGGCAGCCTTGTTGATCCTGATCGGCTTGCCCCTGGGCTGCTTTGTGGGACATGCTTTAGGCTGGATGATGACCCAGGCCATGGATTCCGAACTTTACCGCATTCCACTGGTTATTAAGGCGGCGACGGACGCCACCGCTGTGATGGTCACCCTGGGCGCCACGGCCTTCTCCGCCGCCGTAGTGCGACGTCGCCTCGATCATCTGGACCTGATCGCCGTCCTCAAGACACGTGAGTAACCCTAATGAGCGCACACTGGAAACGCATTCTCATCTGGACCCTGCTGGGCACCCTGCTGCTCGGTAGCCTGATCTGGGCCTTCAGCCCCCGGCCGGTGCCCGTGGACCTGGTTACGCTTGAACCAGGAAGCTTGACCGTCACCATCGATGACGAAGGCGAAACCCGGGTGCAGGAGATCTTCGTATTATCCGCGCCGATCAGTGGGCGCGCCCTACGCATCGACGCCGAGGCGGGTGATCAGGTGATCGCCAAACAGACCCTGCTGGCCGAAATCGAGCCCATCGACCCCACCCTGCTCGACCCCCGCAGCGAGGCCCAAGCCCGGGCGGACATCCAGGCGGCGGAGGCCAATCGGGTGCTGGCCGAAGCATCGGTCAAAGAGGCCCAAGTGGAGTTGAATTTTGCCCTCAAAGAGTTGCAACGCTCCCGTAAACTGCGCCAGGACGCAATGATTTCGGCCCGGGAACTGGAATCCGCGGAGCTCTCCTATGAAACCCGTCTGGCAGCCCTCGACACCGCCCATGCCAACCGCCAGGCACGCCAGGCGGAACTGGCCCGTGCCCAGGCCCAGCTGATCTCGCCCACCCAACCCAGGGATGCAACAACCGACTGCCAGTGTGTACCGATCCGCGCCCCCATTGACGGGCAGGTATTGAAGATCGTGCATAAAAGCGCCGGGGTGGTAAGCGCAGGAGAGCCGCTGCTCGAGATCGGCAATCCCGCCGATCTGGAGATTGTCTCCGACCTGCTCTCCACCGATGCCGTGAAGGTCAGGGCGGGGCAAAAGGTACTGATCGAAAACTGGGGGGGTGAAGAGACCCTGGAGGGGATCGTGCGCCGGGTAGAGCCCTTCGGATTCACCAAGATCTCACCGGGCTGGAAGCGGAGATTCTTGAGGGGTTGAAACCCGGCGAGCGGATCGTGATACACCCCGGTGAGCAGATCGCGGATGGCGTACTCATAGAGGACAGAAACCTCTAAGCAGCTTCACCGATGGTGTTCTGAAACTGTCCGAGTGCTTATTAACCCGGCTAGATATGAGCTCAAGGTCAGTCTTGAAGGTTAATCTCATTTTCCTTGCACCATGCCCGCAAGGCATTCTCCTGTGCCTTGGCTTCAAATTCATACCAGCCATCCAGGGCATCTACTCGCGTTAGTAGATCTTTGAATCTGGCATAAGCACCCTTTCTACTGAAAATTTCCTCGACCTTTTCAGCTTGACTCGGTAGATGAGTATAAGCAAATTCAAGTACCAGTCTTTTTCCCAACTCCAATTCATTCTTGTGGGGAATTTCTATATATTGCTCATCATCAATATTCTCTGGCAGTTCCTCTTCATTGTCGCCAAACTCGGAATACCAGTATATCTTTCCCGTCTCTCTATCCAGAAACGCCAGATTTTCACCCATTTCTGCGAAGCTCACAAAATCAAATGCATTCTGTATGTCTTTTAATTTAATGGCCATACTGTTCGGTACTGATGACTATTTAGTGTGATATAGATACTACTGCAGTATAGGACACTACACCAGATCAGGTCGATCGCACCGTCGCGCCTTCTGGATCCCGGCATGCGCCGGGATGACGGTGTTTTTAAGCTTAAGTAAGTATCATTCACATTAACCCGGCACCTAACTATGCCATGTTCAGCCGAAGCAACGGAGAAAATCATGAAACCACTTACCGCCGCCGCTCTACTGCTGGTCGCGACCAGCGCTCTGGCCGGCAAAGCCGATGTCGAGGATGTGCGGGTTGAGTGTATGGTTACCTGCACTTTCAACGTAACGGTTAGACATGCAGACACGGGCTGGAAACACTATGCAGACCGCTGGGAAGTACTGGCGCCGGACGGTACAGTTCTCGGAGTGCGTACTCTGTATCATCCCCATGTCACTGAGCAGCCGTTCACCCGTTCATTGTCTGGGGTCAAGATCGATCGCTCGATTCAGGAGGTTACGCTGCGTGCGCGGGATTCGAAGCATGGCTGGGGTGGCAAGGAAATACGCGTTAAACTGCCACCACACCCGGTAAAAGCCGGACATTGAGAAACTTGCACAGCAAGGAGTGGCTGGAGTACCCGTTTTCCGGATGGAATAAATTGCTCCCCAGTTCGAACACTTGGGGACACGCCCCTCCTTGATACCGATACGCAAGTGCGCATACACGGTCCTGTTCCTACAGCGCTCAGGAGAGACCGCCGAGCAGCGAAAAGCTGGCTATACTGACTACACGCCAGGGTAGGATACTTCGGTATGATTTATTCGGAAATACAAAATCACATTACACCCAAGAGGAGTACATAGCGGCGCGTGACGCATTCCTGATACTACACGCGAAAATAAGTTACCCGTATCAATAAACCACATACCGACTCTGGCCGATGGAATCTGCTGCGTTCACCCAGCAGCACTCAACCCACACAAGGAGAAGTCATGAACAGAGTCTTAGACAGGATTGCGTCAATAGTGATGTTGGCGGGCATATTGGTGTCCGGTATCGTATCGGCGGCTGGTTGTGCGGATGTGCCCCGC
>JARRNW010000162.1:0-7878 GCA_037384565.1 Candidatus Thiodiazotropha sp. | reverse complement strand
GATGCAGAGCCTGGGGATGGTAATCGGTGGCCGCCCATCCCAGCCAGTTCGATTTGTAGTCGGCCAGGTAGTAACGCTCCTCCCATACAAAAATCAGGTCGATGAACCCCTTCACATAGCCATCAACGGTTGTCGCGCTAACGCGCTCCAGACCTGCGAGTAAGGCCTGTGAGTCAGTAAAAAGGTATCGGTCGGCCAACCTGCGGATCTGCTGGGGTTTGAAGGCGTGTAGCGGAAAATGAAAGCCCATTTCATTACGCCGGCCGGTGTGATCCACGTCCCGCAGACACAATCCCCGATCATTGAGGGGTGTCTGCACAATGTGTTTCATCCAGGCCACGACCACCGGCGACCAGCGGAGTTCTATGCCGTAAAACACCAGTGTTTCATCCACGAGTGTTGCACGGGGCCTGAGCCACGGGGAAACCCGTGGACATTCCACTGCGCCTCCGGATCGCTTACCGGCGTAACTACTGAAGTCTGCTCATCATGATCCGGAAGATCTTCGGAGAGGCCGGTGATCATTGACGAGAAACTAACCACCTGACGAAACGGCCAGGCGTTGTTACGAAGGATTCTCGCGGATTCCAGCCGAGCCGGCAGGGCCAGCGACTGTTGGACCTTCGCGGAATCCGATGGCATCGCCGTACAGGTAATCGCACCACCTGAAAGTTCGCACAATTCCTGCAGTCTTGCCCTGTCATCCGCATCACTGAGCTTCTTGGTAGCGGCAGTCCACAGCGCCACGTCCTGATCTTGAGCAATCGCGCCACCCCGGTGCAGCAACCAACAGAGCGCAGATTGACGGTTCTGTTTGAACAGGCCCCAGGGGACGTAACAGCGGTAACGGGCGCGGGTCAATCCCACGTAGAGCAGGCGCAGACTCTCCGCCAGCGCTTCCGCATTGTAAAAGGATTGGGAGTGCTGCGTCTGCGTATATCGCAGTTCCAGCATCGCTGCATCCCGGTGCTGCGGGTCGTGAAACTGGAAAGGTACACTGGGCGTTCGTATCGGGTTGTCATCCCACAGAAAGGGGCAAAACACGATGCCATATTCCAGGCCCTTGCTCTGATGGAGTGTCACGATACGAACCCAGTGACCGTCGCTTTCCAGGCGTAACAGGTGTTCATCCGAGGTATCTTCACTCTGGCATTGGCGGCGATACCAGGCCACCAGTCCTTCCATACCCGGACGCTGGGCACTGTCGTATTGCTGACAGAGTTCCAGCAGGTGGTAGAGGTTGGTGAGCCGACGCTCTCCGTCGGTGAAGGCCAGCAGCCGGTTTTCGATATCGAATGTCTGCATCAAGTTGCGAAACATGACGATGAATCCACGCTGGGACCAGGTCTGATGGGCATTATAGAAGCGTTGGGTGATAGTGCTCTGGGCGCGCTCATCGCTGTTGAGTGCGTCGATCCCGGCCCCGTCCCAGCCCAACAGGGGCGTCGCCAGCGCAGTGCGAAGCAAAGCGATGCGGTGGGGTTCCAGCAGGGCCAAAAGAAGCCGTTCCAGGGCCTGCGCCTCAGGGGTCTGATAGACACTGTAGCGGGTATTGCTGACACTGGTTATACCCCGCCTGCGTAAGGCCAGAGCCAACTGGTCCCCCTGTTTATGGGTTCGCACCAGAATGGCCATATCGCTACCCTGCAACGCTCGCCCATCGACCTTTACCCGGGAGGAGAGCAACCGGGCAACCTCCCCCGCCGTGGCGTCCGCCACCGCCTGGCGCACCTCATCGATCATCATTCCCCCTGTTTCCTGCAGATGCCAGAGGTGCAAAGCGCTTCCCGAAAGCCCCACATTATTCTTTCCGCTCCCGCCCATCGGGGACGGAGCGGGATGCACCGGTTCAAAGCCGATACGTGGGTCGAAGAAGGGATTCGAGGCATTTTCAAACAGGCAATTAACTGCGCGAATCATTGCCGGCGTGGAACGCCAGTTAACCGCCAGGGTATGCCGTCGGGTGGACGGATTATCCCGGGTGCGCAGATAGGTATAGATGTCCGCCCCCCGGAAACCGTAGATTGCCTGCTTGGGATCACCCACAAAGAACACCCGCGCCCCCGGGTGATCGTAGATCTGTTGAATGATCTCGAACTGCACAGGATCGGTGTCCTGAAACTCGTCAATCAATGCCGCGGGATAGCGCTTGCGCAGGCGTGTTTTGAGTTGCCCGGAGTGATCCTTCTTCAGAGACTCATGCAGTTGCAGCAACAGGTCATCGTAGGACCACTCGTTCGCAAGTTTCATGCGCTTGGGCAGTTCAAGATTCAGCGTGTCATAGGCGCGTTTCAGCAGTGCCGACAGGGCACTTAGTCGCGCATCGATACAGGCTTGCTTGAGATCCAGGAGTTCACCGATCTTCTGGAAAAACCGATGCTCGGGCAGATCCATACCCGGTTTGAGTGCAGCCCGCAGGGACCCCTCGGTGAATCGATGGGCGTTTTTATCCGGCGATTCACAGGGATCCGATACCAGCATTCTATCCATCGCCTCACACCAACCGGACACATAGTCCTTTCGATAGCTCCGCCCGTTCAGCACCCGGTTATCGCACAGCAGTGAACGAATCAATTCCCGATCCTGAACCCATAGCGCATGAAGTTCCGCCTGTTTGTTCCCGACCCGCGCCAACAACTCCGAATACGACTCGGGCCATTCATCGGCGAGCACATTCAGATAGGGCTTGCCCAGTGCCGGTCGAAGGCTTTGTAACAGCTGCTCCGGGGTTGAAAACCCCGTCAAAATCGGCCCCAACAGGTCGGAGGGTAAATCCGCAAACTCGCGCCGCCAGAAATCGTCCACGAGCTGTTGCTGACGTGGCCAGGGATCCACCACCAACTCCGTTTTGAAGGCCTGACCGGATTCGAAGGCGTAGTCGCTCAGAACCCGCTGACAGAAACCGTGGATGGTATGGATCGCGGCCTGATCGAAGTTGGCCAGGGCCAGATCGAGGTGTCGGCATACCACACCGTGATCCGTTTGCCTTTGCAACAGATCCTGCAACATGGGGTCTTCGGCATGACCGTTTGAAAAGGCCTCCCGTGTATGCAGCAGACGTCCGCGAATCCGGGTCTTCAATTCTGCGGTCGCGGCGTTGGTATAGGTCATCACCAGAATCGATTCCGGTCCTAATCCCTGTTCCACCAATAAGCGCAGATACAGACTGGTCAGCGCATGGGTCTTGCCCGTACCGGCGCTGGCTTCAATCAGATTGAGCCCTTCGAGGGGTACGCAATCGATCTTCATGAATGGGACTCCAGATGATCGTACAAAGGCTGCAGGATCCGCTGGCTGATTTCCACAAAGCTCTGATCAAGCCCGGGGCGTTGTGGATACAGGAGCCGCATGTACGGTTTGTCCACGTCCCCCGGAGCGTGAGTATTGCCAAACCACTTGACTTGCGCCACCCTGAACGCTTTGTCCGGATCACTCTGGTGGAGTTTTTCCACATAGGCCAGGGCGGTGCGAGGTGAGAACAGGGTGGGGACGCTTAAACCATCCCTATAGCACTCAATCAGACTCGATAGCAGTTCACGGGGTTTTTCCACCGGTTCGAAGCGAAGGGATTCTGATAGGTTCAGCAACAGAGTCTGGGGGGTGATATCGGGTGGTGACAGGTCGTTGAGCACCAGATGGCGAATCCAGTGACCGACCAGATGATAGGCATGAAACCTGTTGGTGGTGAACCTCACCAGACCGTCACGGGTGAAGCCATCGAGCTGTCCCTGTAAAACATACCCGTCCCCATCCAACTGTACCGCAAGATGATCAGGTACCCCGTCGCCGAGATAGGGGGCGACATATTCCGCAAGGGTTTGGGCCTTCTCAAGTATGCCCCTGGCCTGCAATATTCCGGTATCGCCATAGGGCAGCCAACCCCGTGCCTCGAACTGGGCGATCAGTTGTTCACCACTCACCCCTTCCAGCAATGCCCGGGTCCAGGCATCCCCCCAATTCACATCCTGGAATGGCTCAAGGGCGAAGATCTCCCGCGCCTCGGGAATCCAGATCGGTGGCTCCAGGGTCATGCCCAGGCGATGACGAACAAAGCTGCGCTGCGGGTTCTCGAAAAAGCGGATCAGTTGTTCCAGATCGATGACAGGGTCCACCTCGGTTTCCCTCAGAGGCTTGGTTACCAGGGCATGCGGGGTCTCCTGACCACAGCCCAGGTTGAGTGCGGCTTCACGCATTCTGGGGGAGTAGCTGAACAATCGTCCGGCCGCCTCGAAATAGGCCTGGGAAAAGGGTTGCAGGGGATGCGCGAAGGTGATCTGTTCGAGACCGGAATCACCCAGCATATCGTGCAGACAATCGCGTAACTCCTCCACCACCACGGAGGGTGGACGGATGCTGTTATCCCGTTGATCAAACCCCTGATAGATGACCAGCAACCGATCCCGAGCCGACATCAGGGTTTCCAGAAACAGGTAGCGGTCATCAACCCTGCGGGAACGATCACCGAAGCGGAAACCGTCCTGTTGCATCAAGTCGAACCCGAGGTTTTCGCTGCTGCGGGGAAAAACCCCGTCATTGAGACCCAACAAGACTACAACCCGAAACGGTAGACTGCGCATCGGCGCCAGGGCGCAGAGATTCACCCCGCCGCCAAGAAATCCCCGGATCTGGGTCTGCTCGAACAATTCCCCCAAGCGTTGCCGGATCACTGCCAACGACACCGGCACATGACATCGGGCCAGGGTCGACTCATCAGACAATTGTTGTATCGCCTCCCGAATGGGCAACAGGGCCTGTTGGGTTGCCTCATCCGAGGCAAAACACTCCTCCAGGATCTCCAGCAACAGCCTGGACCAGTCCCTGGGTTCCCTGTCTTCACCTAACCTTTGATCCACACGGAACAAGGTGTCGCAGAATGCCAGCAAACCATCAAGTGAGGACAGACTGGAACCCTCGACCGCAGCCAGTGGATAGACCCCCTGCCACAGATCTGTCCCCTCCCCCGACATCAGATAGCCTAGTAACAGCTGACGGATACCGGCCAGCCAGGTGTTATGTTCATCCGCGGGCAGTCCCTGCTCCTGCCTGGAGCCGGCGTCCCGTCCCCAGCGTATGGCCGCGGATTTCAGCCAGGGCAACAGGGCTTCCAGGCCGGCTTCATCCAGCCCAAAGCGGGCACGGATCCCGGGAATCTCCAACAAATGCAGAAAGGTGTCGACGCCATAGCGGGTATCCGCAAGGGCGAGAATATCAAGGAACCCGGTAGCCAGGGGACTGGCCTGCTCCAAATGGGTATCACTGATGCGAAAAGGGATCGATGGCCCCCCGCCGGGGACACCGAACACAGCCTCCATCAAAGGGGCATAGCGATCGATTTCCGGGGTCATCACAAGAATCTCATCCGGCCTCAAATCCGCGATATGGTCGAGGGCGTCCAGCAGTAGATCGTAAAGTACCTCCACCTCCCGCATTGGGCTGTGACACTGATGGATGCTGATCGATGCATCGGGTGGGAGTTGGGATTCCGGCATCTCCAGGTTCAGAATCTGGCTCTGTAACCGCTGTAACAAGCCACCTTCAGGGTCGCAATCGAACAGCTCTTCCCCACCCGGATTCATCTCATTGATGGCGGCGAAAAAATCACGCCCCTGACGCCCCAGGGACGCCAGCAGGGGATGTCCCAAATCCAGGTAGAGGGCCTCGTTTCCTCCCTTTAGAGCCAGACGAGCCTGTTCCGATTCGCTTAGGATGTCAGCCCAGTGCATGGCGCAGGGATTGAGCAGAAACAGGTGGACATCGGTCCATTCCGATAGCTGCCGGAGAATCTCCAGATAGCCTGGGGACAGGGTGGGCACACCGAATACCGAGATTCGTTCCGGTAATCCGGGCGGTGGCCCGGAAGCTCGCCCCAGCGCCAGACACTGTTGTTGCAGAGATACCCAGTGGACCGGTTCGTCCTCGAAAAGCTCACGCCAGAGCATCGCCTGCCAGTGATCTTCCGGCACGATAGAACGTCCCTCCTGCCAGGCGATGATCCAGTCCGGTCTGTACAGGAGGTAACGGTCGTACAGCTTCGCCAATTGCTGCGCCAACTGAAAACCCTGCCCCTCGTCTCCCTGGATCAGGTAGCCTGCAACCCCATGAAAACGAGGATGTTGAGCCAGTCCCGGTAGCTTTTCATGGATACGCCAGGCGAGCACCTCAGGTCGATAACGATCCTGATCCGGAGCATCCGGCAACCACTTGTGAAACAAACGCCAGATAAATGCAGCGGGTTGCGGGAAATCCAGATTGGCGCAAATACCCATACGGTCAGCAATCCGCAGGGACAACCAGCGGGCCATCCCGGGGTGCTGCACCACCAGGGTTTCCGGCTGTAAAGGGTCACCCACCGGCTCATGCAACAGATCGGTCAAGCGTTGCGCCAGGGTTTCGAGTTTATTGGATTGGTAGAGCCACAGCATGTGAACTCATTCTAACCCGATTCCATGCAAACAGATGCCTATCCTTTACAGATAGTGAACCTACTCAAGATGATTATGGCGGGCGCGCAACTTCGGCGTCAGAACCACATCCATGATCTCGAACACCTTATCTTGCATCGTTTCAAGATGCTGATCGAGCTGCCCGGGATCAATGTGGGTGGTTTCCCAGGCGAAGCTGTCGATGTGCTCGATAACCTGAGCGTGTTCCAGCCCCCTCAAGTCAGCCTCCGCGAGGGAGGCAGCGATGTGCAGCAGAGCGGCTTCCAGGGGAAATTGCTTCGACTGAGACGGTTTGTGATGGTGTGCCACCACATCCACAATGCTCTGGGGCAGTTTCCAATGCTGCAACAAGGCCTCACCGACCTGAGCATGGTCAAATCCCAGGATTTCCTGCTCCGCCTGGATCAACAGGCTGTCATCCTCACCGGCGATGAGCAGAACGTCCCGGGCTCGCTCCGGCAGCTTGAGGTAGATGGCCAGACGTCCAATGTCATGCAACACACCCATCACGAACAGACGTTCACTGTGAAGTACATGGCACTGTTTCGCGAGTACCGAAGCTACCACACCAGTGGTGATGGAGTAGCGCCAATACTCAGCCATATCAACAAGATCACTGGGAATGCCGGTGAACACCCGCGCCGCCGTGGTCGCCATGACCAGATTGCGTAACTCTCCCGTGCCGACTACGGTAATCGCCCGAGAGATGGTATCGACTGGGGATTTCAGGCTGAAGAAGGCGCTGTTGACCAACCGCAGGAGACGAGCGGAAAGATCCGAATCCTGGGAAATCAGATCCCCAAGGGTCAGGGCGGAATAGTTGGGCGCATCGATCAGACGATTGACCTTGACGCACACATCAGGAAGCGACACCAGATGCTCAATCTCTTGAACGAGTTGTTGCGGAGTCATACATACCACCTCTCGATAACCATCTGTTCACATCTGAAATGGACACCCGTGCCCGGGCACCTCATTTTGCGATCCCGACGCCCAATACCCCACCCCGGATATCCGTGCCGTGGCCCCAAACACTCCAAGGGTCGCCGAATCTCGATAATGATCCAGGTACAAAGCCAGTAACCACATGAACTATCAAACCTTATTATTTGATAAAATAAGATTTTTATGGTTTTGCCTGTCCCAGACTGGCTTATCATCAAGGTATCTGTATATTAGTAGCGTCAAGCTCATTGAAAGCTTGATCAGGCACCGCTTAGTCCCACACAGGAGAACCCCTTGATGCCCTATTACATCTTCAAAATAAATCCTGACCAAACCACCGAATATCTCGATGAAGCCGAGAAATACAAAGCCGCCCGGGAAAAGGTTCGGGAGTTGCGGATTGCCCATGTCGAGGACGATGGCACCGTCTACCGCATGGTCTTTGCCAAGACCGTCGGTCAAGGAGAAACCCTGATCACGCCGGGTCATC
>JARRNW010000161.1:0-7522 GCA_037384565.1 Candidatus Thiodiazotropha sp. | reverse complement strand
CCTCATCGATATGCACCCATTCACCGGGAACTTTTCGCTGATAGACCTGACCTTGATCGCCACATACGTAAAGCTGGCCATCGATATATCTTATCTGTTTAACGGCCCCTGAACCCTGGTAGGTACCGGCTGTGGGTATCTTTTCGATTTCCGGCCCACCGGGAAAGTCGAGCTCCACGTCACCCTGCATGGAAAGTGCGCAGTATTTTCTTCTTTCACCCGATGTCTCGGGCAGCAGGCATACCGACACGACATCCCATTCCAAATCGTGATGTATCCATTGATCGCGATCCAGATAAAACATCCTGGAAAAGTCATATTCGTTGGGATCGAGGCTCTTTAATTTCGACGCAAAATAGATGTAATCACTCTCTATGACGCAACCATCAACAAAATATACAGACTCGATTTGTTTATCACTCATGCATGTATTCCCTGACAGAGTTTATCTACTGGTAGAAGCTGCCGGTGTATTACTGGTACCCATCAAATTCCTGGGTGGGTTTTGTCTTCTGCCAAACGGATCCGCACGGAGTTTCGTGGACGGCTCCAGATTCTTTTTCTTGTGATGATCCCGCATTTGCGTTTTCAGATTATCCTTATCACAGCCGGTCACCTCGGATATGACTTCCGCCGCCTTATCCTCAAGATCACCTAACGATGCGGTATTTTTCGGGGTGCCGCTGTTACCCAGCTCACGCTCCAGTTTATCGAACTTGTGATGTATTCTTCCATGTTCCGCGAGCGACGCCACGTACAGTTCCCGGCTGGCGTGATCCTTTCTTCGCGTGGTACCACCGGAAGGTGTCGATGATTTCGTGGCTCCGCTGACGCAGATGCACAGCCCCTCCGAATGTTTGACCGCCCCCGGATAATACGAACCATCCGCCCCCTTTTCCTTGAAACAGTGATCCGGGACACAATGGTGGGGCGTTTTTCCACCGGAACAACCATCCTTATAGGGCTTCAGAACACAGTCGCTATCATCATCCGATGGTATCGCAACGGCTACCCCATCGACATCAATGGTAGGTACACTGCCCGTGCCAACCGAGGGATTATGGTTATGGGTGGTTAAATCCATATGCCTGACAACATTGTCACCTTCGAATTTAACGTCAAATGACCAGGATATAAAGTAGACTTTGCCCCTGTTGGTACTGGAAATGATACCTTTCTTTGGAGCACATCCCGCTTCATCACCCATGGATTTCTTATAGTAGGATTTGTTTTTTAACATCACCTCCTTAGCGGATATTTTGACCTTTTTTGTACCATTTGCGGTATCCTTGGACATCCCGGTATTGGGATACGGGATAGGAACTCCCGGGGGGGTCGCCGGTGTTTGCGGGGGCGTGAAGCAGACATCCGGGAACTCACAGATCGACTTCGCATCCCCTGCCTTGCAAGAGATTTCACGTCCGTTCGCAAATACCTCATTCGCCATCGGTTAGCCCCCAGCGTGCCAATTCAGAACCATGGCGGATCTTTTACCATCATCATTTGCGACATGCGCAATCATCCTTGGACCCAGTGAATAGTTTTTTTCACAGGCCGCCTTTAAGATCGAAAGCATGATCAACCCTTGCGTGGCGCCCACCTCTCCAATGCAGTCCGCCGGGTGCCAGATATCAAACCGATCCTTGCGCTGGCGCAGGGTCCGGCTGAGCGCGAGGCTCGCCTCTTTGAAGTAATACTGCTCTCCGGAGATATCCGCGATACGGAAATCAAGATCCCCCATGTCGCAATGGGCATCCCGCAACGACTCCTTGATCGCCTTTGTCAAACCTTCCGCGCGCAGGGGCTCCTCGGAATCCACATGCGCGGCCTCGACAGCAAAGCCCAGGCCGTCGCAATAGAGCAGGCTTGCGGAGTTTGCCACACCGGACTCCAGCAGCAGAGCCGCCCCGGCCTCACCCGGGATGAACCCGTCGGAGTTATCACGGGTCAATAACCGCCCCTTCTCTTCGAAATGAGCCAATGTAGGCGCGACCAGCAAGGAGTCACTTGCCGCCACAAGCACGTGCCTGATTCCCTGCCGATGTATCAACTCACGTGCGTGTTTGAGTGCAATCGCTATCGATACGCGACCGGCGGAGATCACGAGCGACTGGTCACTGAACTCGACCCCCAGCTCCTCCTGTAGATCAAGAAAAAGCCGGGTATCGTCATCGCTGAGACGACCGGGACGGCCGTGTTCCGCAAGACACAGCAGCAAGGGTGTTTGCTCCGGATCCACGGCCGGATTACTTTGCATCACCTCGCGAATGGCGCTTGCCGCCATCTTGATCAGCTTAGTCCTGCCACGCCAGGGCTGCCCCATCGTCACTTCACAACCCAGAATCCATTCTCCGGAACGATCCACAAAGCGCGTTTCCTGAAAATTATCCATTGCACAGCGGATCGCCGCACAGGTGGCCGGCGCACTCTGACCGACACCGGTTACCATGCCAGATGCCGTGATCGCGATACGCAGCCCCACTATTCATCCTCCATCGATTCTGCGCGCTTCTCTCTGATCATATGATCGAGGGACGAGTAATGTGTCTTACCCAACTCCCGGGCACGCCACCAGCCCCGGGATTTTCTGCCAACCAAAACCTGAGCAATTTCGAAAATGTTACGTTTGAGCGGGACGCTGACCCGCCAGGTCAGAGTAAAAAGGCCCTCGTCCGGTTCCAGTACAATCGTGTCGATCATCGCTTTGAACTTTTTATTCTCTCTGTTCTTGTAGAACAAAACGACAGGGACTTCCAATACTGGAAGGTCAAAACTCGTTTGCCCTTGCGGAGTGAGATTTTCGAGAAACACCCGTTCACCCCCATTGGGATAGGGTATCTGCTGATCTACGGGTGCGGATTGGTAGTAAGCCGCATCGAAGTCCGCGGGCAAGAAGGGAAACACGTTGTCGATCCAATCCTGATCGTAGGTACCACCCAGTTGCCGCCGAGGATCCCAGCCCCTTCCCAGTGGTCCAAAGGCCATGGGCTGATAGTATCCATTCGGCATGCTAATCTGCCGTCGCAACTCCTCGGTATTGGGCATGGGGGAACCATCCACATACTCTCGGCTCAACTGCTGATGGAACCCCTTACCCACAGGATTGCTCATGTAGGCACTGTGTTTGTGTTCATTCGGGTGAAAGTTATCGACCCCGCCAAAGGCCCGGTCATAACTGATCGGCATACGCTCAAAGGCGCTGGCATATCCGGGGCTGATGGCCAGATTACCCGACTCCCAGTAACGATCGCCGGTCACTGCGAAGGACTTGAACAACGGACCCAGTTTAAGACTCACCTCGACTCGCGTGGCAGGCCTTGCGTTCGGCGCATAGGCGCTGCCCACCAGGAGCACATCGCATTTAGGTTTGGTGGGGGCATAGTCGATCTCGTATAGAGGTGCGGAAAAACCCGGCTCTCCGGTGAAGACATCCGCTTCAATCAGCGCTTTTTGTTGTTCGCACAATTCCGCTTGCCGGCCACGATCCGGTATCGTGAAGGTGCCTTTGACCGCGATCACGAGCAGTTCCCTGCCATCGGGCTGGGTACCCAGGGTATAACCGGCCTGCATCTGTGTAGCGTTAAGTAGCTCCATACCCGTTGCCATCGTGCAAACAGACCGAACGCGACGGTGAGACCCGATGTGTCATCCAGGTAGAGGTATTCCGTATGCTAAGCGTCTGTCGTGTTGAGAAGGAAATATAATGGCGAACCCCATGCCTTGATCAGAGATTCGCTCATCCTGGCAGCTTTTTCAAGCGAACCGGGGTAAGATATTCTGTCAGTCGTTTGTCGCCAGTTACGCCTTATAGCCAGCCCCTTTGTGACTCGCTGAATGGTACAGAATCTGTGACGGGACAGACTAGGCCGACATCAACGACCAAGAAAATAACTATCTGATATTTATTGAATATATTGGCGGAGAGGGAGGGATTTGAACCCTCGGATCCCGTAAGGGATCACCTGATTTCGAGTCAGGCCCGTTCGGCCGCTCCGGCACCTCTCCTGAGACGGTTTACCGTCGTCCGGATGATCTGAACGGACATTGTAGGGTAAACCGCTGTGCTTTTTACGATAAATCTGGCTTATTGTCCAATATCAATGCCAGACTATCGGAATTAGGTTACCAAGATACTCTGATCGCCCAATGATTCAAAGTCAGTTCCTTGTCAAAGCGACTAGACTTAAGCATTGATGTGGGATTTTGCTCTGCGGTACTGAGTACATGCGGATTCTGATGGTAGCGTACCCTGTGCTTGGCGGGAGCCTGGACCCGTTCACGTTGTCATAACAAAAAGTAATCGACCACAATACGACCCGATGCCTTCGACCCTTAGCACCAAACTGCTGGCCTTGTTCCTGATGATCGCCCTGGTTGTCATCAGCAGTTGCAGCATTCCTCCCCCGCTGGTCGAACGCATCAAGGCCTCTGGGGAGCTGCGGGTTGTGACCCGCAACAGCGGCACCACCCTGTACGAGGGCTCAGAAGGTCTGACCGGTTTTGAGTATGATCTGGTACAGCTGTTTGCCCAGGATCTGGGCGTCAAAGCCCATTTCATCATTCCCCAAAGCTTCGACAACCTGCTCCCCGCCGTGATCAATGGTGATGCCCACCTGGCGGCGGCCGGTCTCACGGTCACCCCTGAGCGTGAAGCGGAAATCCGCTTCGGCCCCTCCTATCAGGAGATCACCCAACAGGTCATCTACCGCAGTGGCAGCAAACGACCGAAAAAGATCGAGGACCTGCTGGGTCGCGATCTGCATGTCCTCTCAGGTAGCAGTCATGAAGAGGAACTTTTACGTCTTAAGAAGAAATACCCGGTTCTGACCTGGGTCAGCCACTCCGATCTGGAGAGTGCGGAACTCTTGCAGATGGTGGAGGACAAAGAGATCGAGTTCACCATTGCGGATTCCAACGAGTTCGCGGTCTCCCGGCGCTTCATGCCACATATCAAGGTAGGTTTTGACCTGACCCAGCCACAACCCCTTGCCTGGGCCATGGCCCATGCGGAAGACGCCAGCCTGTACAATGCCATGGAGTCCTTCTTCAAGCGTATCCGCGAAGACGGCACCCTATCCCAACTGATCGAGCGCTACTATGGACATATCGGACGGCTCAATTTCGTGGAACTGCGTACATTTGTAAGACATTTTAACAACCGGTTACCGAAATACATCGAGTTTTTCAAGGAAGCGGGGCGACTCACCCAGATCGACTGGAGACTGCTTGCGGCAATCGGTTACCAGGAGTCCCACTGGAATCCCAAGGCGAAATCACCCACCGGGGTACGGGGCATCATGATGCTCACTCTGGCCACCGCGAAACACATGAAGATCGAAAGCCGGCTCGACCCGGAACAGAGCATTATCGGCGGTGCCAAATACCTGCGTTTTGTCGAGAACCGTCTACCGGACCATATCCATGAACCTGACCGCCTGTGGTTAACCCTGGCGGGTTACAACGTGGGTTTTGGCCATGTGGAAGATGCCCGAATTCTCACCGAGGAACTGGGCGATGACCCCGACAAATGGGCCGAAGTGAAAAAGCATCTGCCGAAACTGAGCCTTAAGAAGTGGTACAAAAAACTCAAACGGGGTTATGCACGGGGCAATGAAGCGGTGAACTACGTGGACAACATCCGTGCCTACTATGAATTGCTGAAATGGCAGTTGCGCCAGGTAGAAGTGAAGCAGAAGAACGCCCCGGATGACTCGCCTCACGCCCTGTCCATCATTCCTGATGCCCTCTGAAAACCCTAGCCTGGATGAAGCATAGAGGAATCCAGTGATTCAGATGCCAAACCTTCCCGGATTCCGCAAAGCTCCATCCAGGCAACCCCCGCCGATACGTTGTATCCGACAAGCAAAGAGCCTGGGGTAGGCAAGGGTTACAACCAATCGGTCAACTGCAGACCAAACCCGATCCGGTGACTCTTGGCGTTATAGTCGATCAGACTTTCACCATAGCCGTAGAAATACTGCATGTACCCCCGCCAGTGACGATACAAGGGAAAGCTCCAGTCCAGTTGCGCGGTGTCCCGGTTTTCAGCATCGAAAAGATTCCGCAACATCAGACTGAAGGTTTGATTCTGGTGTTTGTAAAAACCGTACAGTTCGTAGTGGCCGAGGTAATCCTCGATATCCGGATTATCATCATTGTCCTCGGGAATCCGGTACCAGGGTTTAAAGCCGAGAATATAGTTATCCTTCTCAAACAGAAGATTGGCATACAACCGGTTCCAGCTACGTGACCGATACCCCCCCTGGCCATTGGATTGATGCACCACACCGAACTGCATGAGTTCATTGCGCCACCCCTGCCATTGCCACGCCTCGGGCAGTACGTTCGGAATCACCAGAAACAGCTCCGGTTCATGTACCGTCTCGCGAAACGGGGATGAGATATCCCGGTTATAGGCCTGCCAGAACGACAGATTGGTATACGCGGCATAGAGGTCTGTTCGGCTACCGAACAGACCTTCGAACACCGGGATCTTGAAGCTCAACTGGAACTTCATCTCGACCCGGTCGTAGTCGGATTCCGGCATGTTGTAGGCTTCATAGTTCGGGGTATCGTTATAAGAAGCCAGCAGGACATAGTTCTGTTTGTGCGGGGAGAGCACAAAAGGGTTGGCGCGGGTGGCTCGTTCCGCTTCGATGCGGTTTTCGACCAGGGACTCCTCGGGAGGAACCGGCTCTTTGAGGGGCTCGGTGTGTTGCGCGGAAAGCGCTGCGTCCTCATCGGGCTTAGTCGCGTTGAGACATTGCTCCTTGAGAACCCCCACGGGTACATCCGCCTCCGAAGACTCGAGATATTCCAGCAGACAGGATTGATAGGGGGACAGGGTCGCTTCCGCTGCGCTTCCATATCCCGGCAGGACGGTGAGGATGAACACCGCGAAGGATACCAAGGGTTTTGTCATATGGGTTGGGACCGCTACTTAGATTTCGTGCTGTTTTTCTGTTCCGCCCGTTTGCGTCGAAAAAAATTCCGTAACAAACTGGCGCCCCTCTCCTCCATGACCCCACCCTCGACCCGAACCTGGTGATGAAACCGGTCGTCGGTGGGTAAAAGATTAAATACACTGCCGGCAGCACCCGCTTTAGGATCCTGCGCCGCATACACCACCCGCGCCACCCGGGCGTGTACAATCGCACCGGCACACATGATGCAGGGCTCTAACGTTACATACAGGGTAGTGCCAGGAAGTCGATAGTTCTGCTCGGATAGACCCGCATCCCGCAGGGCCAGGATCTCGGCATGGGCCGTGGGGTCCTGCAGTCCGATCGGTCGGTTCCAACCCTCGCCGATCACCCGGCCCCCAAGCACCACCACGGCACCGACCGGTACTTCCCCCTCGGATTCCGCCTTTTCCGCCAGCGCCAGGGCATGCCGCATGAAGTGCTCGTCAGAGACCTCGGTGGGTTCGGGATTGGATTCCGCCACCCGCTCAGCACCTGTTTCGATACACAACGGATGAACCCTGTAACCACAGGACAGCAACACAACCGAAGGATTTTGA
>JARRNW010000160.1:0-10194 GCA_037384565.1 Candidatus Thiodiazotropha sp. | reverse complement strand
ACCAGATGATTACGGGCGGGACACCTCTGCAGCAGATTTTCCCCGGTTCGCAACTGACCGAACTGAACCACATGGTATCCGAACATGGCATTAATGTAGGGTTCAAAGCAACCCGCTTCCAAGTCCGCCAGGTTCGCCCCTAGGCCACTATCAAACCATTGTTTGAGCTGATTTTGTCGGCAGGATTCCATTTTCAGCGGCTTTTTGTGCTTCATCGGTCAAGCTATCGACTTTGCTACCGACACAAGTGTCAGGTAACCTGTGCGGTTATCGCCCTGAAACATGTCGGAACGAGTTCCGGATACGAAGTTGTTTCCTGGGACCCCGCAAGACGGGTTTCGTGCGATCTTGGAATTTTGCAGGAAACAGTGTCACGGTCTGTTTGAGCAGTTTTTCGGAATCCGTACACACTCAGGGCCAAACCAGTTCACAGAATACTCAGGTGTCGTCGTTCAAAGGGACTGTTCAATATGGAAATCATACACGGCTCTGTTACCATTTTCCTCACAATTTCAGTATGTCATTTGCAAGTTTTAACAAACAGTTACCGATTAAAAAACAGCCCCTGTTGATCATGAATCTGCTGTTCACCTGTCTGTTGGCTGCCTGTCAGTCGCTCCCCACTGCGGAGAAAGCCGAGCAGTGGGACGGCGCCAAGTTTGCACAATTGCCGGCCGAGACCCTGCAGATCCAATCGGCGCAGCCCTCCTCCCAGATGACCCATCAGGCATTGCCCGAGGTTGCAAACACATTACAGGCGCTCATCGCCTCACTCGATGAGCCCTCGCCCGAGGGTCTCTGGGAACGGATGACCCAGAACTACAGCCTCGTGATTCCGGACAATGAGCGCATAAGCCGTGAGTTTGACTGGTACCGCAAGCATCCACAATACCTGGAACGCATCCAGGAACGGGCGACCCCGTTTCTGTACTTCATACTCGATGAGATCGCCAAGCGTGACATGCCCACGGAAATCGCCCTGCTGCCCGCCATCGAGAGCGCCTTCCGTCCCTTCGCCTACTCCCCCGGCCGGGCCGCGGGTATGTGGCAGTTCATCCCCGGCACGGGACGTCAGTTCGGACTGAAACAGAACTGGTGGTATGACGGACGACGCGACGCGGTAACCTCAACCCAGGCGGCGCTGGACTATCTGGTTTCACTGAGCCGGCAGTTCCACGGAGACTGGGAACTGGCCCTGGCGGCCTACAACTCAGGCGCCGGCACAGTTCGCAAAGCCATCGCACGTAACCGTAAAAAAGGGAAACCGGAGGATTTCTGGTCACTGGATCTGCCGGATGAGACCAGCGCCTATGTACCCCGATTACTGGCCCTCGCACGCATCTTCCAGGATGCGGAACAGTTGGGCATCGATCTGCTCGAGATTCCCGACCAACCCTATTTCACACGGGTGGACATACAATCCCAGCTTGACCTGGCTCTGGCGGCGGAGATGGCGGACATCTCCCTTGACGAACTGTATCTGTTGAATGCGGGGTTCAATCGTTGGGCAACCGATCCGGACGGCCCGCACTATTTGACCCTGCCCATTGCGCAGGCGGCCCGTTTCAGCGAAAAACTTGCCGAGCTGCCCCCGGAGAAACGGCTTTCCTGGACCCGTTACAAGATCAAGTCCGGTGACGCACTCAGCACCATCGCCCGGCGCTTTGGCACAACCACCGAGTTGCTTCGGGATGTTAATAAACTCAGTAACAACCGAATACGCGCCGGCCGTCATCTGTTGATACCGGTCGCCAGCAAGCGCCTCGATCAGTATGCCCTGACCCAGAACCAGCGCAAACAAGCCATTCAGAATCGTCAGCGTAAAGGCCAAAAGGTTCACTACCGGGTGAAACCGGGCGACAGTCTGTGGACCATTGCTCGGGCCTATAAGGTCAGCTATAAAAAGTTGGCAGCATGGAACGGCATGGCCCCCGGGGATCCCCTGAAAACCGGTCATAAGCTCGTGATCTGGGTAAAACCGTCCCCCGCAAAGGGCAAGGTTTCCATGGTCGACCTGCAGCCCTCCGCGATACAAAGCCAATTGCATTATAAGGTCAAGGCCGGAGACTCCCTGTCCCGTATCGCCGAACGTTTCAAGGTTTCGGTAAATGATCTCAAACGCTGGAACACCCTGGATGACACCTACCTGAGACCGGGTCAGAGCCTGAATCTCTACGTGGACGTCACCGAACAAACACTCTGAACCCAGTTGTCAGCTGATCATCAGCTTCAGATATGCATTGATAAATCCCCTGCGCCTAACCATGAATCCCATGTAAATATTGATCCAAAGCAATAAGGTGATCGGTTTTTTTGACACCTCCGCCTCACCTGAAGGAGTATCGCTGCTGGCGTCCCTGCCAAAACGAGGTGTCATCTGATGAGTAACGAGTGTTCGTTGAGAGATGGAGCAGAACTGAACCTGCCCGATGTTGAAAAAATCGCCCTGGCGCTGAAATCACTGGCCACCTATTCCATGCTGGCCTATGAGCATGATGACGATCCCGATGATCTGGAAGGAGTGGTCCAGGACGGATTAGATGCCATCGACCGGCTGTTCACCTGCTGACGAAGGGCATTTTTGCTTTAACTGCCTATTGAGACCTGATAACCGTTGACGCTTCAGCCAGCGGTTATCAGGACACGCCACACTTCACCCCCCCGGATGGATCATCCGCGTCTTTTCAGAACATCGCCTTAAGTAAATATCATTTGGGTAAGCCGGTTTTCTTCCCTCACAAAAATGAGGTTGACCTGGATGCCTTTGGCGGCGAAAGTCGACCCGGTAATAGGCGACATTACAATAAAGAACAAAACGACTGAGTGAGACACCTTACAACCGATGAATATCGCAAACACACACATCAACACACACAGGACAACCACACGCCAATTCAACCCTACCCGGGCATCTGAGTTGGAGCACCCAGTACTGGGAGTCGGCTCATGAAGGCACGCAAGGACCGCCACGGCATCACTCTGATATTGACCGGTAAGGGCAAGGGCAAATCCTCCAGCGCCTTCGGTATGGCGTTTCGCGCCGCCGGATGGGATATGAAGGTGCTGGTGGTACAGTTCATCAAGGGAAAATGGAAGACCGGCGAGCAACGATCCGCTACCCGTTTCGATCAGATCGAATGGCATGCCCTGGGAGACGGTTTTACCTGGGACACCCAGAATCCGGAACAGGACCGCAAAACCACCCGTGAGATCTGGGCGTTTTGTCAGGAGAAAATTCGATCCGAAGGTTATGACCTGGTGGTACTGGATGAAATTCTCTACTGTTGCGACTACGGCTGGCTGAGCGGGGATGAGATCGCCGATTTCATCCGCGACGAAAAGCCCACATGGATGCATCTCGTACTAACCGGCCGGGGCGCATCCCAGGTCCTGATCGACGCGGCGGATACCGTGACCGAGATGCAACCACTGAAACATGCCTTTGATCAGGGGATCAAGGCTGAGCAAGGGGTGGAGTTTTAGCCACACCAGTTCGGAGTTCAGAATCCTAATTCAGGGCGGTTTAGGTAAACCTTGCGCGGTATAAACCCTGATTTGAACTCCGAAAATCGAACGGATCAATCGCCGTCGAACACCCGTCCCAGGCCACCCAGTACGGACCCCTCTCCTTTGTCACTGCCACCGGCGGAGGGGGCATTGGCGAGAATCCGGTCCGCCATGCGACTGAACGGCAGACTTTGCAGCCATACGGTACCATGTCCCTGCAGGGTGGCGAGAAACAGGCCTTCCCCACCAAACACCATGGATTTCAGATTGCCAGCCCGCTGGATGTCATACTCGATACCCTCGGTAAAACCCACCAGACAGCCGGTGTCGACCCTTAGAGTTTGCCCTGTGAGCTTCTTCTCAACGACCGTTCCACCGGCCTGGATGAACGCCATACCGTCTCCCTCAAGGCGCTGCAGGATGAATCCCTCCCCACCGAACAGACCGCTACCGAGACGGCGATTGAAGGCGATGTCCACCTTGGTGCCGAGTGCGGCACACAGAAAGGCATCCTTCTGACAAGTGATCTTTTCACCCAACTGAGCCATGTTGAGCGCCACGATGTTTCCGGGATAGGGCGCGGCGAAAGAGACCCGTTGCTTGCCAGACCCCTGGTTGGTGAAATGGGTAGTGAAGATTGACTCACCGGTGAACACGCGTTTACCGGCGGAGAACAGTTTTCCCATCAGACCCTGATCGGGATCGGACCCATCCCCCATCTTGGTCTCGAAAACAATCCCCTCCTCCATGTAGGTCATGGCTCCGGCTTCCGCGATCACGGTTTCCCCCGGATCGAGTTCCACCTCGACCAGTTGCATCTCCGCTCCAAGAATCTCGTAATCTACTTCATGGCAACGCATGGGCTATGACTCCTGTTCGGCATAGGTTTTATAGAATTGCAGGGCGGCCCGGCCACTCTTGGTGCCGCCCCGGGCCATGGCGAACTGTTTCGCCGCGGTGTGCAGGGCCTCACGATCACCGGTGTAAGCGACGAAATAGTGATCGATCAAGGCGAGATAGGCCTCCCAGTTAACCGGGTAGAAAGAGAGCCAGAGTCCGAATCGATCGGACAGGGCTAACTTCTCCTCGATGGTATCGCCCAGATGCAGGTCCCGCCCAACCAGTACCGCCTCCTGATTTTCCGCCATGGTTTCCGGCAGCAGATGGCGCCGGTTCGAAGTAGCGTAGATCAATACGTTGGACGGAGGCGCTTCGATAGACCCGTCCAGCACACTTTTCAAGGCCCGGTAGGAGGCGTCACCCTGCTCAAAGGTCATGTCGTCGCAAAACACGATGAAATGCTGTTTAAGGGTACGAATCTCATCGACGATCTCCGGCAGCTCGACCAGATCATTCCGATCGATCTGAATCAGCCGCAGTCCCCGTGCCTTGTAGGCATTGAGAATCCCCTTGACCAGAGATGACTTGCCCGTACCACGTGATCCCCACAGCAGGGCATTGTTGGCACCGGTTCCGCTAAGGAATCGTTCGGTATTACGCACCAGTTGCTGCTTCTGATCATCGACCCCAACCAGTTGATCCAATGAGATGGGATCAACATGGATGATACCCCGCAAGTATCCCTTGCGGGGGCGCCATACTGCGGCGTGGATGGTCTGCCAATCTATCGACAATGCACTGATCCCAATCTTATTCTTGTGTTGACTATATCGCCTTCTGAACAGAGTGCAACTCGAAAACCGGTATACATTTCATTCTGTCAAACGTTGGCTACCACCACCTGGTTGCGCCCCTGGTCCTTGGCGGTATAGAGGGCATCGTCAGCACGTTTGAGACAGGTATCCAGGGGCTCTCCGGGGCGGTAAAGGGTGACACCGAAACTGGCGGTGACACGCAGATGCTGGCCGTCAACGGCAAACTCGGTCTCGGCCAGATCCCGGCACAGACGCGCAGCCAATGAGGTGGCTTCATCCAACTGGGTCTCGGGAGAGAGCAGGAGGAACTCCTCGCCGCCCCAGCGCGCAAGTTCGTCCGCTTCACGGACGTGTTTACGCAGTCGATCCACGGTGTGTTTCAGAACCTTGTCTCCCACATCATGCCCATAGCGATCGTTGACCTGCTTGAAGTGATCGATGTCGGTGAGTATCAGGCAAAAGCCATGTCCCCAACGTTCGGTCTGGGAAATCATCTGTTCGAGACGTTTGCTCATGGCGCGACGGTTGAGCACCCCGGTCAGGTAGTCGATGCGGGAGGTTTCCTCGAGCATCCGCTCCACATGCTTGCGTTCAACGATCTCCTGCAACAGATTTTTGTTGGCCTGGACCAGTTCCATGGTACGTGCCTCGACTCGGTTTTCCAACTCATCGTGAGCCTTGCGCAAGGCGCTTTGACTGAGATCGACCTGTTGTTTCTCGATCTCAAGACGCTGAGACATCTGGGAGAATGCTGTCGCCAGTTGATCCAACTCGTCACCACTGCCGGCCTCGTTGTGTTGAGTTCCGACCGGAGCCACTTGGGCAAATCGAGTCGCCAGCTCGGTGATGCGTCGGGTCATGTTCTGCGAAAGCAGGCGACTGAAGATCATGGCCAGAATCACCGACAGCGCCAGTGACAGCATCCCAGCCAGACGGATCTGCTCGAACTTCTTCTGCACCTCGTCGGCCCGCATGTCGATACCAATGAGATAGTCGTCCTCTCCCTGCTCCAGGGGGGAGTAGCCGGACAGGAAATAGCCCCATCGATCGCTAGTAATATTGCGATCAACCGAAGGACGCAAAAAGCCCTCCATGAGTTTGGGCAGATTCGGTGTGTAGGGTTCACCGGGCTCGGCGGGATCCTGAATGTCGGAATCGAGGACGAACTCCGCCCCATCCCCCACCTTGCGCATGACGTAAATGAAGGCGATATCAGGATTCGCCTTCACATAGTCACGCAATACGGCGACCTTCTCTTTGTAACTCGCCTTTTTCATATCGGTGGCGGTCCGTATCGAATCCAAATCCCGGGCCGTAAACCCCTGACTGATCAACGCGGCGCTGTTCCTGAGACGCGACCGCAAGGCCTCCATCAGGCTGTCCGCCGCACTGTGATAGAAATAGCTGCCGACACTCCCCGAAACCAGAATGATGGCCGTAAAATGGCTGAGGAACAGTTTGGTCTGGATGGTGAATCTCATAGATGCTGCAGGATACCCAAAAAACCACGCTTTGACCAAACCAACTCGACAGACCCTTGGTTAATTCAATATAACCTGGATCCGTGGATTCATGGCAAGCGTTGAGTGTAAACTCTGTGCCGCCATGAACCCGCAGATCAAGGTATAAAGTTCACCCGGGGTACCGCAGCGATGAGTTTCTGGGTATAGGTGTGTTGAGGACGGTTGACAATGTCGTCCGTGAGCCCCTGTTCCACGATCCGCCCCTGATACATCACCGCCGTTCGATCACTGACATACTCCACTACACCGATATTGTGGGTGATGAACAGCAGCGTCAGGCCCCGCTGACGGCGCAATTCCAGCAGCATCTTGAGAATCTCCGCCTGGACCGAGACATCCAGAGCGCTGGTAATCTCATCACATACGATGAAAGCGGGATCCAGGCTCAGGGCCCTGGCGATACCGATACGTTGCCTCTGACCACCTGAAAACTCGTGGGGATAGCGCCACAGACTCTCCTCGTCCATCTGAACCTGCCTTAACAGATCCCGGGCGATCTCCACGCGCTCCTCCCGGTTCGCCCCGATGCGGTGCACCTTCATCGGCTCCGTAAGGATCGCGGCGATACTCAGGCGGGGATTCAGGGACGCGATGGGATCCTGAAAGATGATCTGCATGTTGCGTCGGAAACGCCGCAGTTCCGAGCGCTTCAGTCGGGTAATATCGGTGTTGTCGAAGGCCACCTCTCCGGCGGTCGGTTCGGTAAGCCTGAGGATCCCACGCCCCAGGGTGGTCTTGCCGCTGCCGGACTCCCCGACCAGGGCCAGGATCTCGCCCCGGGGTATTTCCAGGTCGACCCCGTCGACCGCCCGCACCTGGTCCACCACCTTGCGGAACAGTCCCTTGCGAACCGGAAAGTGGATCCTGAACTGTGACAAGCGGATCAGAGGCTCAGCCGCCTCCTGGTGAATCTCATGGTGTTCGTGACGGGCGAGATTTTCCGGCAGCGCCGCGATCAACTGTTGCGTATAGGGATGCTCGGGACGCTGTATGATCTGCTGGGTCGGACCACTCTCCACCAGCTTACCACGCTGCATCACGCCGACCCGATCGGCAATCTCCGAGACCACGCCGAAATCGTGGGTGATGAACAGAATCGCCATACCGGTGCGTTGCTGCAGCGCCTGCATCAGACGCAGGATCTCCCGCTGCACCGTGACATCCAGGGCGGTGGTCGGCTCATCGGCGATCAACAGATCGGGTTCGCAGGCCATCGCCATGGCGATCATCACCCGCTGCCGCTGCCCCCCGGACAGTTGGTGGGGATAGCTGTGCACCCGGGTCTCTGGGTCGGGCAGCTGGACATCCCGCAGGGCCTGCATGACCCGCTCCCAGGCCTCCCGTTCGGTGAGCTGCGGAAAATGCAGCCGTACCGCCTCCAGGATCTGCTCACCAATGGTAAACACCGGGTTGAGGGAACTCATCGGTTCCTGAAAGATCATCGCGATCCGTCCGCCCCGTATCCGGCGCATTTCCGATTCATCCAGTGTGAGCAGATCCCGGGGCGTCTCATCCGCCGTATGAAACAGGATCTCCCCCGAAAGCCGCTCCACCGAGTAGCTGGGCAGCAGGCGCATGATCGACAGAGCCGTGATCGACTTGCCACTGCCCGACTCGCCTACCAGGCAGAAAGTCTCGCCCCGCTCGATCTCGAAACTGACCCCATCCACCGCGCGGATCGGCTGATCCCGGTGGCGGAACCAGGTCTGCAACTGTTTCACCGCCAGTAACATCAGTTGGATTTACTCAGATAGGGATCGATGGCATCGCGCAGGGACTCACCGATCAGGTTGTAGGCAAACACTGTGAAAAAGATCGCACCGCCGGGAAAGGCAGCCATCCACCAGTTAAAGCGGGAGGACTGGACCGCCTGATTGAGCATCTCGCCCCAGGAGGGATCGTCCACCAGACCCAGCCCCAGAAAACTGAGGGTCGCTTCAGCGAGAATCGCCGAGGCGACACCGAAACTGGCCGCTACCAGCACCGGCCCCATACCGTTCGGCAACATGTGGCGAAACAGAATAGAGGTCAGGGGCAACCCCGCCGCCTCGGCGGCCTGAACAAAATCCTGCTTGCGCAGGCGCAGGAATTCGGCCCGCACATAGCGTGCGAATCCCGGCCAACTGGTGATCCCGATAATCACCATCATGATGTACAGACTGCGGCCGAAAAACGCCACAAAGGTGAGCAGTAGAAACAGGGTCGGAACCGCCTCGAAGATCTCCACCAGGCGCATTCCCAGGATATCCACCACCCCGGAGAAATAGCCCATCAGTCCACCGATAATCACCCCGATTACCATGGCGATTCCGGTGGCGACGAAGCCGATGCCCAAGGCGATCCGCGAGGCGTGGATCATGCGACTGAGCACATCGGCCCCGTTCTGCTCGGTGCCGAACCAGTGGGTCCGCTGCGCCTGGGACAGGGGGGCCTCCAGCCCGGTATCCCCCCGGTCCCGCTGATAGTCCTTGGGTGAGTAGGGAATGGGTGCGTTAAGTACCCAGTCGTAGTCCCCCCGGGACTGAGCCAGCCGATACTGTTCATAGATCACCAGCTTGGGGGGAGACAGGGTGCTATATACGATCAGGGCGCCCACCCCCAGGATCAGCAGGAACAACAGCGTCTTGCGTCCAAGACTGAACTTCCAGGGCAGTAGCAGTAACAGAGAGAAGAAGCCAACCAGGAACAGGGCATCCACGGGTTGAAGATATTGCAATACCGGACTGGACAGGACGCCATCCTGGCTCAGCAGCAGAGGGAAACTGCTTGCCAGAAAGGGGGCGAAAACCCCCACCAGCGCCAGCACCGCCACCCAGACCAAACCCACCCGCGCCCCCCAGCGCAGGAAGGTCTGCCCCAGGATACGTCGCCAGTAGCTCTGTCCTTGATTCATCCCGTTACTCATAGCTGATCCTTGGATCCGCCAGGGCATAAAGAAGGTCGGCCAGCAGGTAACCCAACAGGGTCAGCAAACCACCGATCAGGGTGATCGACAAGACCAGTTCCCGGTCCCGGGTCTGCACCGCCTCCACCGCCAGCTTGCCCATACCCTCGATGCTGAAGATGCTCTCCACAATCACCGAGCCCGCCAGCAGACTCGGTAACAGACTCGCGGCCACGGTGATCAACGGCAATAAGCTGTTGCGAAAAACATGTCGCCAGAGTACCGCCGATTCGCTGAGCCCTTTGGCCCGAGCGGTCCGTGCATAATCTGAGAGCAGGTTTTCCAGCACCGAGGTCCGGGTCAGTTTGGCCAGTCCCGCAAACCCACCGTAGGAAAGACAGAGTACCGGCAGCACCAGGTGCCAGAGTCGATCCACCAGGAATCCCCGCAGCCAGTCACCGGACATCAGTGACACCCCGATCAGTACTCCGATCAGAATCCCCGTGAAAACAAAACCCAACTGTCGTAACAACCGGTAGTCTGTGCTCGCCAGCCATCCGGCCAACAGCGCGAAACTCAACGGCAGCAACACCCAGATCGTGATCGAGCGGCCGGATTCGGGCAG
>JARRNW010000159.1:0-8000 GCA_037384565.1 Candidatus Thiodiazotropha sp. | reverse complement strand
GGGATATCGAGAAAGGCGGCTTGTGCAAAGGGCCGGTAAGTGTTTTCGCCAGGGAGAGTCGGATCTGCAGGCATGGGTTCTTTCAGGTTGTGTTACGGTCGTGTATCAAAGCGCGCTTGGACGTATTTGTCAGTGACATTTTGTGAATAAATATTAACAGTGTTTAAATAAACTGCCAGCAAATACGGAAGTAAGTTCATAAATCTCAACTCACCTAACTTAACTACTATATATGCCCAGTGTTGCTGGGGTAAATAGCGGATAACCTGTATGAATCGTGAGGTATTTGGCAAAAATTACAAGAATCTTCGAATAAACAATGATTTGAGAGTTTTATGAGCGGCTGAGCGGAAGTTTTAGTAGAATAACCAAAATCCCATTTGCGAGTTTGCGAGTCCGATGCATACTACCCTGCGCCAGATGAAAGTTTTTAAGGTCGTCGCGGAGGCGGGCCGGGAAATTTGCCAATATGCCCGTTCCATCTTTCAAACCTTTGAGGAGATGGAGGAGGTGATCGCCGCGCTCAAAGGGCTGGATACCGGGCATCTCAACGTCGCAGTGGCCAGTACCGTCAACTATTTCGCTCCCCGTTTGCTGGCGGCCTTCAGTCGCCGCTATCCGGCGGTGGATCTTCGTCTGGATGTCACCAATCGGCAGCGGTTGATGGCCTTGTTGCGGGAGAACGAGATCGATTTGGTTCTGATGGGGCTGCCACCGGAAGAGATCGACCTGGAATTCAAACCCTTCATGGAGAATCCCCTGGTGGTGATCGCCCCACCGGGCCATCCGTTGCAGGGGGTGCCCAACATCTCCCCGCAACGGCTCAGTGAAGAGTTGTTTATCATGCGTGAGTCCGGCTCTGGCACCCGTTTGGCGATGGAACGCTATTTCGATGAGCAGTCGATCACCCTGAGAACCGGGATGCAGATGACCCGCAACGAGGCGATCAAACAGGCGGTCCGTGCGGGAATGGGGCTCAGTGTGGTCTCTACCCATACCATCGAACTCGAGGTCGAGACCGGGCGTCTGGCGATTCTCGATGTGGAAGGTTTTCCGTTGCAGCGCCACTGGTATCTGGTGCACCGAAAGAACAAACGGCTCTCCCCCTCTGCCAAGGCCTTCGTGGACTTCGTGCTGGCCGAGGCGCACCATCTCAAAGATGAACCGGTTTAATAGTTGCCGGGTAGTATTACCACGTAAATGCAGTAACAGGCATGATGGGGTAAACTAACCCGATAGGGTGTGCCGGCCCTGTCCGCCCCGGCGTCGACTCAGTGCTTTATCGGATCATATGCGCCAACAGAGATACATCCCAATCAAACAGGACCGTCATGACGGCTTCACGGGCCTGTGTGCGTGGCGGACACCCCGATGAACAGCCATGAGTACCTGTTGCTGGACCAGATCAACATCCCGGGGGATCTGCGTCAGCTTGAGCCCCACAGACTGCGCGCTCTGGCCAATGAAATACGTCACTTCCTGATCAACAGTGTGGCTCAGACCGGAGGTCATCTAGCCGCGGGTCTGGGTGTGGTCGAATTGACCATCGCCCTGCACTACGTGTTCAATACCCCCTACGATCGTCTGGTATGGGATGTGGGCCACCAGGCCTATCCCCACAAGATTCTCACTGGACGTCGGGAGCGCATGGGCAGCCTGCGCAAGAAGGGGGGGCTGTCCGGTTTTCCCAAGCGCAGCGAAAGCGAATACGACACTTTCGGTACCGGGCATTCGAGTACCTCCATTGGCGCGGCCCTGGGGATGGCGGTGGCGGCCCGCCAGAAGGGTGAAAGCCGTAAGGTCGTGGCTGTCATCGGCGATGGCGCCATGGGTGGTGGGATGGCCTTCGAGGCGCTCAATCAGGCGGGCGCCCTGGATCAGGATCTGCTGGTCATCCTCAATGACAACGATATGTCGATTTCCAAACCGGTGGGTGGTTTCAGCAATCATCTGGCGCGGTTGCTTTCCGGCAAGGTCTACACCAGCATGCGCGAAGGGGGCAAGTCGGCGCTCAGCCACCTGCCACATCAGCTCAGCGATCTGGTCGGCAAGTGGGAAGAACACATGAAGGGCATGGTCATGCCCGGTACCCTGTTCGAGGAGATGGGCTTCAATTACATCGGGCCGATCGACGGTCACGATTTCGATACTCTGATCGCGACCCTGCATAACATGCGTCACATGCGGGGACCCCGGCTGCTCCATGTGGTGACCCAGAAGGGGCGGGGCTATGTCCCGGCGGAAGAGGATCCCTGTGTGTACCATGGGGTGACTCCCTTCGATCCAACCACCGGCGAGATGCACAAGAGCGGCGCTCAGAAGACCTACACCCAGGTATTCGGCAACTGGTTGTGTGGCGCCGCGGAGCAGGACGAACGACTGGTGGCGATCACCCCGGCGATGTGCGAGGGGTCCGGGATGGTGGAATACTCGCGGCGTTTTCCGCAGCGCTATTTCGACGTGGGTATCGCCGAACAGCATGCCCTGACCTTTGCTGCGGGGCTGGCCTGTGAAGGGCTCAAGCCGGTGGTGGCCATCTACTCCACCTTTCTGCAGCGGGGTTACGACCAGTTGATTCATGATGTGGCGCTACAGAATCTGGATGTGACCCTGGCGGTTGACCGGGCTGGACTGGTGGGTGCGGATGGCGCCACACATGCGGGTAGTTTCGATCTCGGTTTCTCCCGCCTGATTCCCAACCTGATCGTCATGGCCCCTGGGGACGAGAACGAGTGCGCGCGCCTGCTGCAGACCGGATATGATTATCCAGGCCCGGCCATAATCCGCTACCCCAGGGGTACAGGTCCCGGGGTGGCGGTGTCAGCTGATTGCCAGCCTTTACCCCTGGGCAAGGGAGAGATTCGTCGCCAGGGGCAGCGGGTGGCGCTGCTGGCGTTCGGCAGCCTGTTGGTCGCTGCCCAGCAGGTGGCGGACCAGATCGACGCCACCCTGGCCAACATGCGTTTTGTCAAACCCCTGGATGAAACACTGATTCTGGAGCTGGCCCAGAGCCATGAACTGCTGGTTACTCTGGAAGAGAATGTCGTTGCCGGTGGTGCGGGTTCAGCCGTGAACGAGTTGCTGCTGGCCCAGGGTCATGCGGTACCGGTACTCAACCTGGGGTTGCCTGATCGCTATCTGGATCACGCCACACCCGAGGAGCAGTTATCTGAAGCGGGACTCGACGTGGCCGGGATTCTGGCGGCGATAAACCGGGTCGGGCGTGGTTGCAAACTCCAATTGGTGTGATACGAATGCTGGAGATCACCCCGCTGCCCGCTTTTGATGATAACTACATCTGGGTGGTGAGGAATCCTGGTTCATCCGGGGTGGTTGTGGTGGATCCGGGGGATGAAACGCCGGTATTGGAATGGCTTCGGAGCACCTCAACTCAGCTTAACGCCCTATTGCTCACCCATCACCATTATGATCATGTCGGTGGCGTGCCGGAGCTGGCTCAGGCATTTCCCGGCCTGAGAGTGTATGGTCCGGCTAATCGGAAGATCCGTGGGCTGACCCATCCGTTACACGAGGGTGACCGGCCACGAATCCCCGGCCTCGATGCGCAACTTCAGGTGTTTGAAGTACCCGGTCACACCGCGGACCACATTGCCTATTATGGAGAAGGGGTACTGTTTTGCGGTGACACCCTGTTTGCCGGCGGGTGCGGGCGGGTGTTCGATGGTAGTTTCCAGCAGTTGTCCGATTCTTTGCTGCGCATTGCCGAACTACCCTCTGATACTCAGATCTATTGTGCCCATGAATACACCCTGGACAATCTCGGGTTTGCCCAATGGGTGGAACCGGATAACCCGATGATCGAGCAGCGCCTGATCGAGGCGCAGGCGCGTCGTGATGCGGGCCTGCCCACTGTGCCTTCACGCCTTGAGACCGAACGGGACACGAATCCCTTCCTGCGTACCCGGATTGCGGAGGTAGTGGCCATCGCGGAGGCGAAGACCGGGCACAGGCTCTCGGATCCGTCTGCCGTGTTCACCGCTTTGCGTCAGTGGAAAGACCGGGAATACGACTAGTGTCTCATACTAATACGCGATTATAGCGAGCCGCCAAGCCATTGGCCGCTAGGCGCACCCCAAGGGCACTTCCTTCGGGCGCGTGGCGCAGGGATGCACCGTTTACGAACCAAAGGATGGCATCCTGGGATATCACTCCGTCAGACTTCTGGATTTGGTTTGCATGGACCCGGCCTGAATTACTCTTCCGGCATGCAGATCTTCTTTCCTCCCACGGCTCGCATGGTACGGTAGAACAGGAAGGTTACGACCAGAGTCAGGAGCGTCAACAACACCCATCCCAGCGCGGCAAAACCGGGATTTGAGGTTTTCTCGTACATCAACAAGGTGGCGATGGTGATCGCCGCCAGGGGGAAGGAGTAGGCCCACCAGGAGAGAAAGAACTGCAGCCGGGAAAAGCGCAGCACCATGGTAAACAGCAGCAGGGTCAGGAACAGTCCGATGTAGTAGAGGACATGGGCGAAGTTGTCGATGCCCCCGTTGAGTTTTACATAGGAAATGAAGCCAACCGCCGGAGGAGCGATGAGAATGAAGAAGGTGGGCATCAGTCGGTCGGGCAGCGGATTATGGAACAGAACCCGGTAGATGATGATGGTGAACAGCACCAGCCAGAAAATGATTCCAATACTGAAGAAAAACCAGGAGATCTCATAATAGCCATGGGCTGTTCCGGCAACCGGAACCAGCACATTGCCCACCACCGGTATGAACCAGGCCGGGTTGATGTGGTGAACCTCGAATTTATCGTGATGAATCCAGATGTTCATGACATACAAGGTGAAACCCAGATGCATGGAGCTGCCGATCATCCACAGGATTCGGGAGACCTGGGGTAGGGTATGCAACATGGTGATCGATAACAGAATCAGACTGATCGAAACCGCCGGAAAAAAATTGAGTTTTACCGGATGGTTCAACTCCTTGACCACCTCGCCAGGGTAACGCAGCATCTTCAGCAGGTAGGTGACCGTCAGGATGATGAATACCAGGGCGGTGAATGGGAGCAGGGCAAGGTCTAGACGATATGGCAGGTGGAAGCCGATCTGGGCCTTCTCCCAGGCAATGCACAGGCCGGCCAATCCCATGACCATGGAAAAAAACGAAATGGGAAAAAAAGGGAGACGAGAATCTTGATTCATTGTGATACCCAACGCCTATCAAAAAGCAAAACTTGAGTGAAATAGTATGTTAAGGATTTGCGGGTAACATTGAAAATTCGCAAAAGAGCATCCTGGATAAGCGATTGATTTGATAGCTGTGTCCCTGCATGTTTTAGGGTAATCAACCTGTAATACCCCGCATGGATTGGTCACTCGTTCCATTTCAGCAACAAAAAAGCCGCCCGGCAGGGGCGGCTTGTCATATACCCTGGGTCCGTACATGACCGGACCCGCGGGTGATCAGACGTTACGTGCGTCCATCATGCGTTCGATGATCGGCTGCAGGATGATCTCCATGGAGAATCCCATCTTGCCACCGGGGACCACGATGGAATTGCGCCGTGACATGAACGATCCGTCGATCATCGACAACAGGTAAGGAAAATCGATATCAAATTTTTTCGGATCGCTGAAGCGAATGACCACGAAACTCTCATCGGGGGTGGGGATATCACGAGCGATGAACGGATTCGAGGTATCCACGGTCGGTACGCGCTGGAAGTTGATATCGGTGCGCGAGAACTGTGGTGTGATGTGATTGATGTAGTCGGGCATGCGCCGCATGATGGTGTCGACGATGGCCTCTTCGCTGTATCCGCGTTCTGCGTTGTCGCGGAAGATCTTCTGAATCCATTCCAGGTTCACGATCGGCACCACGCCAACACCCAGGTCTACATATTTGGCCACATCCGTGTCCCCGTTGACCACCATGCCGTGCAGACCCTCGTAGAACAACAGGTCGGTACCTTCCTCGATCTTCTCCCAGGGGGTGAACTCACCCGGCTTTTGACTACAACCCAGACGGGTGTTGTGTTCCTCGGCTTCCTCGGGGCTGTGCAGGTAGTAACGCTTGTCACCGCCGCCGGTTTCGCCGTAGGTCTTGAACAGCTCGGCGATCTTGTCGAAATGGTTGGCGTCTGGGCCGAAGTGGCTCATGCCCTCAGAAACCTTTTCGCGCATCTCCACCCGTGTGTAGCGGTGAAAGCTGTCGCCTTCGACGACCGCTGGTCTGATCCCGTCACGATAGAAAATGTGTTCGAATGCGCGCTTGACCGTGGTTGTACCGGCGCCAGATGAGCCGGTTACGGCAACCACAGGATGCTTTTTAGACATAGACTTCTCCCAATTCTCAGACTTGTATTGTTATGCTGCGGTACCCCCTGGAGACCATGGATATGGCCTGTCCAGCAGGTTACCGGAAAAAAATTGGTGCCAACTATAACACGGCAATCGGCCAATGACAGTGCGTCAAAATCGGCGATATGACGCCCAACGGTTGGTAAAACCGGGAATCACGCGGGGATAGTGTTTCTGGGTACTTTTCAATACGCCGAAGTTACCGCCCTAAATTACTGATATCAATAGTGAATATTGGTTTTTTCAGGGTCTGCTCAGAGCAGGGCGCTGTTCAGCCACAGATGGGTCAATACGGCGGCAAAATAGCCCAGGGCAATCGCCGGGGTCCAGCGCAGATGGCTGAAAAAGGTGTATTTGCCTTTCGCCTGTCCCATCAGGGCGACACCCGCCGCGGAGCCGATGGAGAGCAGGCTGCCGCCAATGCCGGTGGTGAGGGTGATCAGAAGCCATTGGCCCAGGGACATATCCGGGGCCATGCTGAGCACTACGGACATGGTCGGAATGTTTTCCAACACTGCGGAGAGCAGGCCGATGGAGATATTGGTGGCGGTGGCGCCCGATTGCACATACAGCAACTCCGAGAGGATGGTCAGGTAACCCAGGTAGCCGATGCCCCCCACCGCCAGGATGACGCCACAGAGGAACAGCAGGGTGTCCCACTCCGCCCGGGCGACACGCAGAAACACATCGAAGGGCTGGCGGTTCTCCACCACTACGGAAAAATCCGGAGTCTCCGATGTCACCACGGTGTCCGGGCCGGGTTCATGGGTCTTCTTCAGGTAGTAGCCGAAGAACTGCAGATAGGACAGACCGGTCATCATTCCGATGGTGGACGGCAGCCCAAACTCCCCCTGGAATACCACTGCGGTGGCGATGGTCAGCAGGAACAACCCTATGACACGTTTTGACCCGCGACCCATATGAATCTGCTCCAGGGGCAGGCTCAAACGCTCCTGGTGAAGTGTCCGGCTCATCAGAAACGCCGGGATCAGGTAACTGACCAGGGATGGGATGAACAGGTGAAAGAAGGAGAAGAACGTCACAGGCCCGGTGTTGCTGTCGATGGTCTGTTGCCACACCATCAGGGTGGTGATGTCACCGAACGGGCTGTAGACCCCCCCTGCGTTGGAGGCGAGCACGATGTTGATGCAGGCCAGTGAGACAAAGCGGGGGTTGCCCCGTCCCAGATTAAGCACCACGGCTCCCATCAGCAGGGCGGTGGACAGGTTGTCGAGAAAGGGGGACAGCAGAAAGGTCACCAAACCCGTCGTCCAGAATAGGCGACGATGGGTATAGCGACGGTGCGCCACCCAGGTTCTCAGGGCCAGGAACACCCGCCGTTCCGAGAGGGCGTTGATGTAGGTCATGACCACCAGGATGAACAGCATCAGTTCAGCATACTGCAACAGGCTGTGGCGCAGTGCCGTTTCCGCCTCCGCGCTCCCCAGCTGGAAGTGATGGGCGTAACCACCGATCAGTCCCCAGATGATGCCGGCCGCCAGCAGCATGGGCTTGGATTTTGGCAGATCGATGAACTCTTCGACACTGACCGCGACCAGAGCAAGGAGGAACACGGCAAGACTCAACAGACCCACCCAGTGGGTGCTGATGCTGTATCCGCTCGCGGACATGTGATTCGCCCAAGCCGTCCCGGGGATCAGTACCATCA
>JARRNW010000158.1:0-7599 GCA_037384565.1 Candidatus Thiodiazotropha sp. | reverse complement strand
CATGGCGTTGTCAGTGTTCGTGTTGTGTACAAGCGCGGGATCCGACGATCAACCCGTTCCGCGAGAGAACCACGGCCTTTAGGCAAACGCCAGGCGGATAACCCGTCGGTGTTGGATGTGGGAATTACCGAATTGAGCAAGGAGATCAGGAATGGGGAGATACCCTTCCTAACCGCGACGATATCCAAAGGCGGGGGGGCGATTGCGGCCTGATCGAAAAACCTGTCACCCTTTGAGGTGATCATACGATAGCAGATCTATCGTTGTTCTTTGGCTTTTTGTTGCACCATCCGGCATTCTGGATCCCGGCATACGCCGGGATGACGGGATTTTTGGGAATGCTGACCGGGGTACAAATCACTGGGCAAGGCTGATCGTTACAACAGGTTTAGTAGGCATTCCCACTCAAAGCATGGGAATGAGTTGATACTCAAGTTTCGGAGTTCAAATCGCGATTCAGGCGCCACCGTTTGCGTGGACTTGGCTGTCTGGGAAAGCGTCGCTTTATTCCATCCAGGCCAGTGACCGTAACTCAGGCCGGCGGCCGGTAATCCTGTGGTAGCTCCGCACCCTCGCCGAAGAAGAACTGCTCCATCTGTTCTTCGAGGAATTTGCGTGCCTGAGGATTAACCGGGCTGAGGCGGTTCTCGTTGATCAGCATGGTCTGGTGCCTGAGCCACTCCTGCCAGGCCTCTTTGGAGACGTTCTCGAAAATGCGCTTACCCAACTCCCCGGGATAGGGCACCCGCTCCAGCCCCTCGGCTTCGCGTTTCAGTCGGACACACTGCACAATACGGCTCATTTTGCCTCTCCTCTGGTCAATTTCTATGTTTCCCCGGAATCGATTTCACGCAGGATCCGCGAGACCGGCGCGGCCAGGCCGCGATCATCGGGATGCTTCAGGTTATACCAAACCCGCGCACCCGCATCCATGAGACGATCCGTAGGGTTTTTCACCTGTAGCACCAGCGGGGTGATCTCCAGATGGAAATGGCTGAAGCTGTGACGCCGGGTATCGAGCCGTTTGTCCAGCTTCACCACGCTGCCCAATGCTCGTTCGCACCATTCGACAGCCTGCCGAGCCTCGGCACATTCGGGGAAGCTCCACAGTCCGCCCCAGACCCCGACCGGGGGGCGCTGTTCCAGCAATACCCTTCCCTGGTTGTCTCGGAGCACCAGAAAATGGGTGCTGCGCACCGGGCGAGTTTGCCTGGGTTTGGGCATGGGGTAGCGCTCGGTTTCACCCTGCGCATGGGCACGACAATCCTGTTTCAGGGGACAGCTTTGGCAAGCGGGTTGTGAGCGGGTACAGACCAGGGCGCCCAGGTCCATCATCGCCTGGTTGAAGTCCGCGGTGCGCTGATCCGGAGTCAGGGCCTCGCTATATTCCCAGAGACGGCGCTGAATCGCGCTCTGTCCTGGCCAGCCTTCTACCGCGAAGTGACGCGTCAGCACCCGTTTCACATTGCCGTCGAGGATCGGAGCGAACCCCCCGAACCCCAGGGAACGGATCGCCCCAGCGGTGGAGCGGCCGATACCCGGCAGGGCCTGCAGGGCGTCCAGATCGTCCGGTAAGACCCCTTGGTACTCTGACATTACCTGCTGGGCACAACGGTGCAGATTTCGGGCACGGGCGTAGTAGCCGAGCCCGGACCAGAGGTGCAACACCCGGTCCAGGGGGGCCTCGGAGAGGCTGGGTAGATCCGGAAAGACCGCCATGAAACGTTCGAAATAGTCGATAACCGTGCCGACCTGGGTCTGCTGCAGCATGATCTCGGAGATCCACACCCGGTAGGGAGTACGCGGCTGCTGCCAGGGCAGTTGCTTGCGCCCATGCTGGTCGAACCAGGTCAGGACCCGGTCGGAAAAACCGCTTAGGCACAGAGGTGGGGTGCTATCCTCCGGAGACGATTCGCGCGAACTGTTCACAAAAGATTTCAGGGCAACGCAGTTCAGAAGAGCTTCTTCAGCTTGTCCTTGAGCTGATCCTGGAGTTCTTCCGGCAACTTCTCCTCGAGCTGTTCATTGACTGTCTCGTCGACCTTCTCCTCGTATTTCTCCTTGAGCCTGGCCTTTTGCTGATCCTCGAGAATCTTGGCCAGTTGGATGGAGAACTCGGGATCGTTCCAGTTGCCTTTGATCTTCACCGGGATCGGAATACCCTTGAGATCTTCCAGGGACTCGCCCCCCTGACCAGCCGAGGTATTCACAATCACCGGGCGAATCTCGTACTTCAACCGCTCTTCCAGCAGGTAAGCCTTGCCACTGCCCTCTACCCGAATATAAGGGGACTTGGCCAGCAGGCTTTGATTGTTGACCACCCCGTTCTCGATCACCGCGGTGCCATTCAGTTCGGAAAAGTCGGTCTGCTCCGGCTCGTCGAGGGTCACCACATTCTCGCCATTGAGCTTGGCCTTGGTGTCGCGGATCATCTTCGCCAGATTGAATCCCTTCACCGCTCCGTCACGGAAATCGAATTTTACATTGCCATTGAGATGCCGCTTGAACTGGGTAACCGTATTACCCGCAGTGGTCAGGTTCATATCCAGGTTGCCGCTGCCCAGTAGGGTATCCTTGCCGGTCAGATCCATCAGCAGGGGGCCGGAGAGGATGCGTGAGGCGGTCTCGTTGATCTTCAGTTTCGGCTCCTCGCCTTTCACATCCACCTGCACATCGCCCTTCAGCAAACCGTCGTAGAAGCGTCCGATTTCATGATCCAGATTGAGCTTGCCGTCACGGCCGCGCAGTTTGAGCAGGATAGCCTTGGCATGCAGCCTGTTGATCGTCAGGTCCCCAACCCGCACGGCACCATCGAAACGCAGCTTTCGCAGGGTTTCGACCGGCAGCAACGGTGCTTCCTTGGCGGCTCCGCCCCGAGCCGGTTTGCGTGGCACGGCGGCACTGCCCTCCTGAGGTGGTGGCAGATAACGATCAAGATCGATCTGGTCCAGATCCAGGTTGAACAGATAGCTCGGTGAAGCGAAATCGATGACCTCAAGGCCCCCTTTGAGGGTCGACTGGTCGAACTTGACCAGCAGGTCGTCTAACTTGACCTGAGCGTCGTTGCCAGTAAACGAGGCGCCGACATGCAGGCTCTGCAGTACACCCTCATCGGCCGTCTCGGGGACCGCAATGCCGAATTGCTTCATCCAATCCCGCGGATTGAACTCCGCCAGATGCAGGCTGCCCTTATAGCTGGGCCGGGTCTGGACATCCACGACTTCCATATTACCCGTGAGTGATAGCTCGCCTGATTTGAGCTCCATGTTCTGGATATCCAGGCTGTTTTCCTTGAGGTTCAGCCGGACGTCGGCCAGCAGTTCACCATTCACCCCTTTTTCCGGCATGCCCTCCCCCTGGGCACTGATCTGCAGAAGCAGCTTTTCAAGAGCCAGTGACTCCGCGTCCGGATCCACTGTCAATCGTGTCGTGAGGGAGAGCGTACTGCTGAGGCTGGGCTGAGCACTCGAGAAGCTGAGCCCAAAATTCAGATCCACCGGCTGCTTGGGCGCCACCTCGCCGGTCTCCAGTCGAACATTGCGGATCTCGTAGTGATTGCCTGTGCTCTGATCATCCCAGACCAGGGATGCATCATCCACATTCAGGCCGCCGATGGTAAAGGCAAAAACCCCCATTTCTGCATCTTTGGGAGCCTCCACTTTCGGCCCTTCGGGCTTTTTCCCAGTCCGGGATTTTCCGCTCAGATCATCCCAATTGGTGGTGCCGTCCTTCGCCTTGGCCAGATAAAGGCGAACGCCCTCGATCTGCACCGAGTCCACTTCGAGTAACTGTTTGAACAGCAGGGGCCATAGATTAACCCCAACCTGGGCATGCTGAATGGTAGCGAAATCGGTTTGCTTGAATCCGGGGGCGTTGCTCAGGGTCAGACCATTGAGTTCCAGCGCCAGACGGGGAAACACCGAAAGACCGATATCACCCGTGATACCAAGATCCCGACCAGTTGCCTTCTTCACTTCCGCGATAATGCGTGCCTTGTGATCATTGGGATCGACAAACATCGGCACCAGGATGATCGCCGCAACGATCACTACCACCAGCATACCGACCAGCCACGCAAGCACTTTGAGGGTTTTACCCATCCTCTGCTCCTTTTTCTTCACGATCAGTGCCGTGCTTTATTCTCCATCTGCCCATCAACCCAGCCCCATCCCTTTAGACTGGTTCCGATCGCGGACGACCAGGATTCGCTCCCGCCCGCTCAGAATACCTCAAAACCTTTCCGCCCCCCCTTGTCCGGGGTACCGGCAACCTAACTCCGGTGCCAATCCCAATTACCCGCAATCTGCGCCCTGTTCTGAGCCGCGCTTGTAACCCTGAGTGTGTTGTTATTAGCCCGGTTTGTAATTTAGGCATTTCAGAGCGGGATTAGCAAGACAGGTTATCGCCCGAAGAACAACGTTTGTCAGCCGTTGCGGAGATTATGAGGAGTGGAGCGGGTGATGGGAATCGAACCCACGTTAGTAGCTTGGGAAGCTACAGTTCTACCATTGAACTACACCCGCGTGCGCGCAACACTACACTAGCCGCCCACCAAGGCGCAAGCCTCTTGCGATCTCGTCACACCAGCCCGTCGTCGTAGAGGGCATCAATCACCCCCTGGTATTGCTCGATGACCTTCTGCCGCTTCACCTTCAGGGTTGGGGTCAACAGACCGTTATCGATACTCCAGGGCTCCAGTAGTAGTGCTACCCGGCGGATCTTGGCGTAACCGGGAAAGTCTCGTAGCACGACCCGGATGCGTTTGAGTACCATATTAACTACCTTCTCGTCGCTCAGACTGGTCGCGACCGAGGGATCAAGATCGTACTCCTCGGCCACGCCGCTCCACAGATCCGGGTTGAGCACCACCAGTGCCCCCAGGTAGGGCTTGCCCTCGCCCACTACCATCACCTGCTCTACCAGAGGATCCAGGGCAATGGCCATCTCCATGTCCAACGGGGGGATCTTCTCACCGTTGGAGAGCACCAGGATGTCCTTGATCCGTCCCGTGATGTGAATATGTCCATCTTCATCGATGCGCGCCTGATCCCCGGTGTGTAACCAGCCCTGGGGATCAATCATCTCCGCGGTGGCGGCGTGATTGTTCCAGTAACCCAGCATCATCCCGGGGGTCTGAACCAGTAGTTCGTCGTCCTCACCGATTTTCGCGGAGATACCCCGCAGGGGTACCCCAACACTCTCTGGTTTGATGTTGTGCATGGGATTGACGCTGATCACTGGACTGGTTTCGGTCAGGCCGTAACCCTGCAGCATCGGCAATCCCATGCCGAGGAACACACGAGCGATCTCCGGGGAGATCGCCGCCCCGCCACTCACCGCGACCCGCAGCCGGCCACCCAGCCTGGCGATGATCTTTGCCGATACCAGTTTGCGCAGCAGGGGATGCAGTAGTAACTCGATGGACCAGCCGCGTCGACCCATGCGGTGCTCAAACTCCCGGAAACCGACCTTCAGGGCCATCTGAAACAGCAGACGGGCAAAACGGGGCTTGTTTTTTAACTGATCCTGAACCCGGGCATAGATCCGCTCGAAGATGCGCGGCACCGCGATGATCACGGTGGGCCGGATGGTATGCAGATCCTCTGCCAGCTGCGGGATCGAACGGGCGTAACTCACTGAGGATCCGGCCATCATCGGCAGATAATATCCTGCGGTTCGCTCCAGGGTATGGGAAAGCGGCAGAAATGAGAGAAAACTGTCCTGCTGGTAACAGTCCACCACGGTGAGGGAGGCATGGGCGATGGAAAGCATGTTGTAGTGGGACAGCATCACGCCTTTCGGTCGGCCGGTGGTGCCCGAGGTATAGACGATGGAGGCCAGACTCTTGGGATCGGCCCTGCGTTTGGTCAAGGGGTCACCTCGGGTAGGCAGCCAGTTATGGGCAACACGGGTCAGATCGTCCGGGTCGGCCAGGGCCTGACGCTGGTTTTCCAGCACCACCACACGCTGCAGATTCGGGAGATCCTTTGCCAGCTCCGCCAGGCGGTTCCAACGTCCGGCATCCTGTATCAATAGCAGCTTCACCGCGGAGTCCTTGAGGATGTAGGCGGCAGCGTCTGCTCGATCATCGGTATATAGGGGTACCACCACCAACCCCAGGGACAGGGCCGCCTGATCGAACATGACCCATTCAGGGCAGTTACGCAGCAATACCGCCACCCGGTCACCGGACTCCAGGCCTTCACCGGCAAGGGCGTGACGCCAGCAGGCGACCTGGCGGGCCATGTCCGCCCAGGTGAGTTCACACCACTGCTTGTTATTGCGGTCGTGGTAGCGATAGGCCAGGGTGTCGGGAGTGCGTTGAGCCCGCAGATAAAACAACCCATCCAGAGTCCCGGCCTGTTCTACCGATATGAGGTCTTCACTCCAATCCACTCGCTCCTCCACTGCCCCATGGTTTTGTTTGTATGAGTTTAGGTAGAATCCCTTCTGACTCGTAGTATCCTAATGTACCCTGTCGTGGCTCGCGGCTGAGGACCATCCGGTCATTCAGCGGAACCCAGTCCTAACAGAGATCGACTCAGTGATGCAGATTTACTTAAACGGTGAGGAAATGCAAATTCCTGAAAACCTTAACATGGCAGGCCTGATCGAGCTGCTCGAACTGCAGGGCCGGCGCATTGCCGTAGAGGTCAATGAGGAACTGGTACCTCGCAGCACATTTCCGGGTCACCGGTTGCAAGAGCAGGACCGGATTGAGATCATTCACGCCGTCGGCGGTGGTTGATAAACCCGCTTAACTCCATCCTGCATCACTGATCAGGCCAAATTCCAAAGATAGTATCCGATGTCAAACGAAAAGCAGTCAGACCGTTTCAGCGTCGCCGGACGCGAATTCACCTCCCGGCTCCTGGTCGGAACCGGGAAATACCGGGACATGGAGCAGACCCGCGAGGCTATCCTGGCCAGTGGCGCCGAGATCGTCACCATCGCGGTGCGCCGCACCAATATGGGACAGAACCAGGATGAACCGAACATCCTCGAGGTGCTGCCACCCAGTGAATTTACCTACCTGCCGAACACCGCCGGCTGCTACGACGCCCAGACAGCGATCCGCACCTGCCGCCTGGCCCGGGAGCTTCTGGACGGCCACAATCTGGTCAAGCTGGAGGTATTGGGTGACGAGAAGACTCTGTTTCCAGATGTGATCCAGACCCTGGAAGCCGCCGAAGTGCTGATCAAGGACGGCTTCGATGTGATGGTCTACACCAACGACGATCCGATCGTCGCCAAGCGGCTCGAAGAGATGGGCTGTGTCGCGGTCATGCCCCTCGCGGCCCCGATCGGCTCGGGACTGGGCATCCGTAACCGTCTCAACATCCGCACTATCGTCGAAAACGCCCAGGTACCAGTACTGGTGGATGCCGGAGTGGGTACCGCTTCCGACGCCGCTGTGGCCATGGAATTGGGTTGTGACGGGGTGCTGATGAACACCGCCATCGCCGCCGCCCAGAATCCGGTGTTGATGGCCTCGGCGATGAACAAGGCGATCCAGGCCGGTCGCGAAGCCTACCTGGCAGGCCGAATGCCGGCCAAGCGGTTTGCCTCGGCCTCGTCTCCTATGGAAGGATTCTTTTT
>JARRNW010000157.1:0-10240 GCA_037384565.1 Candidatus Thiodiazotropha sp. | reverse complement strand
TCTGTTGTCCAAGACAACAACTTATCCCAGGAGCTTTTTATGAATCACAAACCGATCATTTGCTGTCTTGTTGCCGGGCTGGTTACGCTTCAGGCATGTACCACGGTTAATCCCTATACCCAGGAGGAAGAGACCTCCAAAGCCACCACGGGGGCTGTAATTGGCGCGGTCGCCGGAGCCGTGTTGGGTATCGCCACGTCAAAAGACAAAAAACAACGCAAGGAGCGGGCGCTCAAGGGGGCGGGAATCGGCGCCATTACCGGCGGAGGTGTCGGGTACTACATGGACGTTCAGGAGGCAAAACTCCGGCAGCGTCTGCAAAACACCGGAGTCAGTGTGACCCGTAGCGGTGACAACATCATCCTGAATCTTCCCGGAAACATCACCTTCGAGGTAAACAAGACACAGGTAAAGCCCGATTTTGTCGAGATCCTGGCTTCAGTGGCACTGGTTTTGAAGGAATATAAATCCACCATGATCGAGGTAGCAGGCCATACTGACAGTACCGGTTCAGATGCCTACAACCAGCTACTGTCCCAACAGCGCGCTCAGGCGGTTAGCAATATTCTGATACGTGATGGTGTTGCCGCAGTGCGAATCGACACTGTTGGTTACGGAGAGACCCGTCCGACTGCAAGTAACAGTACACCGCAGGGTAGACAACAAAACCGGCGGGTCGAACTGACACTGCTGCCGTATGTGGAAAGTCAGAACCGTTAACCTGTCAGGTGTTCGGGCGGGGTCCACACCCCGCCTGTCATTCTTCGTCAGACCGAGAATGAAGAACCACATCCACAGGTGGTGGTGGCATTGGGATTGCGGATAATAAACTGGGCGCCTTGCAGTCCTTCTGTGTAATCGACCTCAGCCCCGACAAGATACTGCATGCTCATGGGATCCACCAACAAAGTCACGCCGTTGGTAGTGACCTTGGTATCCCCATCCGACTCGCTCTCATCGAAGGAAAAGCCATACTGGAATCCGGAGCAGCCTCCGCCTTGGATATAGACCCGCAACATCAGTTCCGGATTACCCTCTTCCTCAATCAATGCAGCTACCTTACTGGCGGCCGCCTCGGTAAATACGATGCTATCGTTGTACTCTTCTACACTGCTCATGATCTGGAATCCTAGTGAGTTCAGCCCTATGGTCTCAGATTACTGAATGGTCATAGGGTGGGAGTATGCAATTTCCTATCAAAACAGTCAAGTATTAACCGTGACATCCCTGGCGAGAGACCGCCCCTCTTCAGCCCACTTTAAGGCTGTTCCTGGATCTCGCCCTCAGGATCCGGTGTCTCACTGGAATCCACCTGGTTTGCCTTATCATGAGACAGTTTGAGGGGTACCGGGTCATTCGCATGGACCAATTTGCCGTTGACTTCCGCTCCCATGGCCATTTCGAGCATGGCATAGGTCAGGGTCCCCTTTATCCGGGCCTTCGGCGCCAGTTCAACCCGGTTGGTGGCGATCACATCCCCGATGACCGTACCATTGAGCATCACATTACCTACCCGGACATTTCCATCGATAGTCCCTTGTTCACTAAGGGTCAGGGTGGCGGAAGGATCTTCAGGATCGGAGATCACATCCCCTTTGATCACACCATCCACATGCAGACCGTTGTTGAATGTGATGTCGCCCCGAATTTCCGAGCCGGATCCGATAACCGTCGTAATCCGGGGGGTACGGAATTTTTTCTTGCTGTTACCAAACATGCTGTTATTCCTGTGTTACATCATGAAACCGGCGACCAATCGTAGGCTTCACTCACAGGAGCTAGCTTGCCCCCCGAGGGTTTCACATCGATCGAAATCGTCGCGGGTTCAAAATCTTGGGGTACACGGATCTTACCTTCGATACTCTGGAAGTAGCGAAACCGCATTTTGTGGCTCGACGTCTTCTCGGTGGTCAGTTGATCCAGGGACAGCTGAGTCGTTTTACCACCTCGAAGTCCCGTCACAGTCATTTCTATTTTGCCACTCACCACAGAGCCTCTGTTGATCACCTGACTGACTGTGAATTTGTAGACATACTGCTGTTCCTCGAGTCCGGGCTCGAGCTTGAAATTCTGGATTTTAAGAACCTGTTTTTTACTCGAGGTGGAAACGATACCCTTGAGAAAGGCCAGTTCCTCTTCGAGTTTCAGGCGTTCGCTCTGCATGGTTTTTATTTTGTCACGGACGGCCAGCAAGGCCTCCCGATCGACTTCAGCCGCCTGTTTCACCATCGTCAACTCGCGCTTGAGTTCGTTGCGTTCCTGCTCCAGCAGTTGAATCTGGCTCTGCCCCCCCGACTGCAGGCGGGCCAGCCCTTGCCGAATACCATTGCCACCCTGCTGATAGGCCAGCCAGGCTACACCTCCCAAGAGCAGGATCCAGAATCCGATACGCAGCCAGAGAGGCGAGCGCTCATGCCCGGCGACTATCTTGGGAACTCGGTATCGCTTATCTATAGGCATGAAATCAAGGTAGCAGAGCCACCTGCTCCAGTCCGCTGGTTTCAGGAAAACCAAACATCAGGTTCATGTTCTGCACCGCCTGTCCGGCAGCGCCTTTAACCAGGTTATCAATCACCGAACTGACGACTACGACCTGGTCATCATGGGGGCGGTGCACGGCTCCTCGAACACCGACTGAAGATCGGTCACTTCCCGGGTCAGCCGGGCATACAGGGTCGCTTCGATACCGCGTATCATCGGTACCAGATGAGGGACGAAGGTGAGTCCTACATCCGTTTCGGTGATTCCGCTCAGGGTTTGACGGATCTCAGGCTGATGGCGGTGTCCGGGAATGGCGTAGGCTTTGAAACTCTCACCCATTTCGCCCATCAGCATACCAACACTGGCCGACCGGCCCGCACCGCTGACCCCCGATTTCGCATCCGCGATCAGATAGTCGGCATCGACCAAACCCTGTTTCAGCAAAGGCAGAAAGCCAAGACTCACCGCCGTGGGATAACAGCCTGGATTCGCAATCAGGCGGGCTTCTCTGATCGCCGCCCGATTCAGTTCCGGGAGTCCATATACCGCCTCGTCCAGCAGGTCGGGACAGGCGTGGGTCATCCCATACCACTGCTCCCACAGACTGGCATTACGAATCCGGAAGTCCGCCGCCAGATCGATGATCCGGGTACCCGATTTGAGCAATTCCGGCACCTGGGTCATGGCTACCCCGTTGGGTGTTGCGAAAAAGACCAGCTCACACTCGCTGAGCGGCGCGCTGTCCGGTTCGACATAGGTAAGTTGCGTCACTCCCCTGAGGTTGGGGAACAGACTGGCAACCGATTTCCCGGCTTCCGAGCGGGAGGTGATGGCACGCAGTTCACAATGGGGATGCCGACTCAGCAACCTCAGGAGTTCCACGCCCGTATATCCGGTACCACCGACTATTCCCACACTGATCATATGACTATTAAACCCGCTACCTATAATAATGAGTAAATATTGAAGAGAGCCCGCCCCCGTGGAGCCACCGCCCCACGAAACCCGGATCACTTTCGTAAAACGGCAGCCTCGTTGGAGGCACTTAACGCCCGTTCACTCCGCCACTGTGGCGCAGATCGGCCTGACCATGCAACAAAATGGGGCGACAAAAAGTGAACCGGAACGCTCGCGTTCTATCATAAGCCCTCATGACGTTGAGAAAAAGCGAACCGGATAAAAAGGTAAAATAGTGTTAATTTGAACATGGAATCTGGGTCTCGAGGCCGTACCAGGTGGTAATTCCGCCTTACAGATACCACATTAGCAGAGTAACAGAGAGCGCCCAAATGGAAACCATCAATACACTGGCACTGACCTTGGGAGCCGGCTGGGCAGCCGGCATCAACCTGTATGCGACGATTCTCGTGCTGGGTTATCTGAGTATGACCGGACATGTGGTTCTGCCGCCAGGCCTGGAAGTCCTGAGTGATCCCTTGGTGATAAGCATTGCTGGATTGATGTATTTCATCGAGTTCTTCGCAGACAAAACACCGGGCGTCGATACCGGATGGGATAGCATTCACACCTTCATTCGAATTCCGGCGGGCGCGCTCTTGGCTGCGGGTGCGGCCAGCGGGTTTGAAGTCAATCAGGCCGCCGAACTGGCCGCGGCACTGGTAGGTGGAACCCTGGCGGCGGGCACTCATCTGACCAAGGCTGGTTCACGGGTGATGATCAACACCTCACCGGAACCGGTTTCCAACTGGACCGCGTCTCTGGCTGAGGATCTGGCGGTTATTGGCGGCTTGTGGACGGCCTTGAATTATCCCGTACTTTTTCTGATGTTACTGACGCTTTTCATCGCCCTGATGATATGGCTTCTGCCGAAAATCTGGCGTGCCATCAAGGCCCTGTTCCGAAGAATCATGGCCTTTTTTGGCGCAAAAAATCCGCCGTCCATGGACCATCCGGGGTCTGATATGCACCAATCCGACACCCTGAGATCCCTGTTTCACCAGGCAAGCAAACCGGACTCGCCCCCCCGTTCCGAGAAATAGGGTCACGGGCAATCTCGCCCCTCAACCGGCCAAGAGGCGCTGGCACTCCTGGTGTGAGCGAATCAGACTGTCTTCAATGGAAACCCCGGAAAACCAGTTGCCGGTCAAGCCCAGTGGCATGCCTTTCAGGGTCTGATCGATCCAGGCGATACGTTGATCCTGCCCCAGGCGCAGAGCCGGCAACCGGTTGGTTTGATAGCGGCTGTCCAGAATGCGATCCTCGGGGATTCCCAACACCTCAGCAATGCATGCCAGCCTGCCCGCCTCATCGAGTCGTCCCGGGCGAAAGTGGAATGTGAACCCGCGATACGCCGAATCCGACACTGTATCCCGTGACACAGCGGAAAAAAAGGCGTTTTCCCGTGCAATGATTCCAGCCAGGGGCGGTAGTGACAGAGTATTGGTATCTACCCTGACCGCCTGGCTTTCGATATCTACCATCTCGATTTCCGCGAGCACGGCCGCCAGTTCCGGCAGCGACTGCGCCAGCAAGCGCTCGGCCACGTCGGGAGCAATGGCCAGAACCAGTTTATCCGCGTGCACCGCCGGGGCATCGTCGGTATAGACATCGAATCCCGCCTCCCGGCGTTCGATCCCTGTGACCGGACTATTCAGCCGGATATCCAGATCGCCAATCATCCCCTCGATAAAGGATTGCAGCCCCAGGGGCCCGGTATAACTGCGTAGAATCTCCTTGCGGCGGGGCTTCTTGCGGAACAGCGATTCCGCAGGAAACTCCCCAGCGGGCTGACAGACCACCGCATCCAATGCCGGTCCCAGCACATTTTGGAAGTTTCGGCGACCCAGTACCGCGGCGAAATAGTCCTCTGCGGTACGCCCCTCCTTGCGCTTCATCCAAAGCCTGGGCAACACCCCCAGCAGTTCGAAAAAATTCAACTGGGATGGAATGGAACACAGATGACCGTCGATCAGCATCTGATAACGAAGCTTCTGCTTGGCGATCAGGGTGTCTAGTTGATCGGACTCCTCCAACAATTGCAGGAAGTGACCGTAGCTGTTGTAGCAGGTGTGGGCACCCAGTTCCGCCCAGTAATCTCCCTGATCCGTCTTGAACCGGGCCGTATGAATGGCTCCACCGATGTGTTCCGAAGCCTCCAGGATCCTGGGCTTATAGCCCAGTCTTTTGGCCATCTTCGCGAATCCCAGACCGCTGATTCCCGCCCCTACTATCAGGAGATCGACTGATTCCAATCTTGCCACCATGTCACGAAATTGGGTGATACGAGGTTTATTCCAGCCAGGCTGTGGCGGAATGCCAGCCCTGAGTGTATCAATATCTAGCCTAGTGTGGTGTCCTATACTGCTTTAGGAAATCAGCGTGCCGAGAAGCCGTCCTATGCAAGGCGTACCCCCAAGGACATTTCCTACGGACGCGACCGCCAAGCCACCATCCGCGTTGTACCCCATCTCTCCCGGAGATGCTGGAAAACGATAAAAAAACCGCGCCAGATGATCCTGACGCGGTTGTTGATTGTGGCCTGGGTGTCTGTCCGCCAAACCTTTCAGCGGATTGTGATCACCTCATCCGCAGCCGCCACCTGAACCACAGGAGCTGCAGCCACCCCCGCCACCGATGGGCTGGAGGTTATTGAACACGAAGCTTGCATTGCCGTCGCCCTGATCGACAAAGTCGATCTCCACGCCTCTCAGATACTGCAGGGTGCCATCATCCACGATCACCTTGAAGCCCTCACACTGCAACACGCCGTCGTTGTCGTTGATGGCGTCACTGAAGGTCATGCCGAAGCTGATTCCGCTGCAACCACCCGGGGTGGCGAATACCCGTACCCCCTCAATGCTGCTGTCAACCTGCTGAAACAACTCGCTCATTTTGGTTTGTGCCGTTCCGGTCAGGGTCAGGTCACTTTCGCTCAGGGCATTTGGATTCATGCCTTATCTCCTGAAAATTCGTTCGAATGACATAATGGTAGCAAGAAAACGGGCGGGTTTGCCAATTAACACAGAACTTAAGTTGGTTTTTTCCCGAAAGGGTCTTGAGAAGTGAATTTCAGGGTACTCGAAGGGGCTGCAGAGACCTCAGAACGCCAGTTGATTACGGGCATTGAGGTGAAAAAGATGTCGTTCGGCATCCAGCAGATGCTGCCCCCAGTGCAGGTGAAAACCCTTATGCCATCCCAGTACGGCCTGTTGTGGTTCACCATCGAGTATATCCAGTCCCGTTTTGAGTTCGCAGTAGATATCTGTGAGGTCATCGGCCAGGCTTCCGCTCATGCTCTGTCCGTCCCCGGCCACATCGAATTCCATCCAGTAGCTGTCCCGTTCACCCAGCTGAGTTCGCAAAAATGTGTAGAGTTCAAACCGGGCATCAAGATCCGCTGCCATGTGGGGTACATTTTGGGGTGTCGGCAGGTTGAGTGCACTGACGGCCTCATGCAAACGGGGCAGCAGACCCGCGATCTCCTGCAGCCACTGGGTATTGCCACTATTCAGTGACTCGACCAATTCGCAGTAATTTCTCGCCAACACCTCGAGCTTTTGTTCTTGTGGACTCATAGTCTCATCCCTCACAGCCACTTTTCGCCTCCTGCTGCTAGTACTACTGATCTATCGGTGATCCTCACGGCTGTACGCTACAGTAAATGATCGTTGTACATACCAGAGTCTAGCAGCGATAACAGTCAATCCTAGGAAAAACCCTTAATACGATTCGTACTTTCGATAAACAAAATATATCTCCCGGACCCGCATCAATACTGCTAGGAGGGTATCAAAATTCACACCGGAAGACGGTTTCTCCCCACATTACCCTTCAAGACAGATCTCAGGCATGCCCCCAGCCAGCGGAATCGGGATACAATCGACTGATGGGGAACGAGACTCACAAACGGCCGGTGGTACTGGCCATCGGCGGACATGATCCGATCGGCGGAGCGGGGATACAGGCGGACATCGAGTCGATCGGCTCAAATGGCTGCCATGCTGCAACCGCCATCACATGCCTCACCGTGCAGGACACCTGCAATGTACGAAAAATACTACCGGTCTCGACAGAGACCCTGCGGGAACAGGCACTCGCAGTATTCCAGGATAGCCAGGTGCGGGGCATAAAAATCGGGCTTCTGGGCTACTCGGAAAGTGCGCGGGTCGTAGCCGAACTGCTGAGAGATCATCCACGGATCCCGGTGGTATTCGACCCGGTGCTGGCGGCGGGTGGCGGCACTGATCTGGCGGATAATTCGCTGCTGGAGGTGATCCGCGAAGAACTGCTGCCCTGCTGTGACCTGCTGACACCCAATACCCATGAAGCCCTGCGACTGAGTCAGGATGGGGGGGCTAGCCCCCAAGGCAGTGCACAGGCACTGCTCGCTTCCGGTGTTCGGGCTATCCTTCTTACCGGTACCCACGACATGAGCGACCCCCATCTGGTGACGCACCGGCTCTACCGCCGTTCACAACCGGTTTGGGTTTCGCGTTGGCCGCGACATGCAGGTGAGTACCACGGCTCAGGTTGCACCCTGGCCTCCGCCATCGCGGCGGGGCTCGCTCGTGGACTGCCACTCGAGGAGGCCGCGCAAGCCGGATTATCCTACACATGGTCGAGCCTCAAAGCCGGTTTCCCGGCAGGGCGTTGTCAGTGGATACCCTACCGCTACTTGAATCTGTCCCAGCCGAGTGAACCGTCAACATGATCGATCCCGCCCGATTACGCGGTCTGTATGTCATCACCGACCGCCGACTCTGCCCCAGCGAAATTATGTCCGATCAGGTGAGTCAAGCCCTGGCTGGTGGCGCACGGATCGTTCAGTACCGGGATAAGAGTCAGGATCATGAGCGACGGATTCGCGAGGCGACCACTCTCAGAGCGCTGTGTGAGGAGTATCAGGCGCTGTTGATCATCAACGATGATGTGGCACTCGCCCGAAGGGTAATGGCGCACGGCGTCCATCTCGGGGAAGATGACGCGTCCCTGTCGTCTGCCCGGGAGATTCTGGGAGCGGATTCCGTAATCGGCATATCCTGTTATAACAGTCTGGAACGCGCCCGGTCAGCATCCCAGGAGGGGGCGGATTACCTGGCTTTCGGGCGTTTTTTTCCCTCCACCACCAAACCGCTCGCGGTGAACGCGGATCCGGCCCTGCTGACCCGCGCCAAACGCGAACTGAACCGGCCGCTGGTTGCCATAGGCGGCATAACGCCGGAGAATGGCGCCCCATTAATTGGGGCAGGCGCGGATATGCTGGCCGTAGTCCATGGAGTCTTTGGCCAGCCCGATATCTCGGAAGCCTGCCGTCGTATGACCGCCCTATTCTCTCCGCAGGAGTAATACCATGAGCCGTTCCCAGGAACTCTTTCAACAAGCCCAGCAACACATTCCAGGTGGGGTCAATTCACCGGTCAGAGCCTTTCGTGGCGTGGGCGGCGACCCGGTCTTCATCGATTGCGCCGCCGGCCCCTACATCTATGATCCCGAGGGCAAACGCTATATCGACTATGTCGGATCCTGGGGACCGATGATTCTCGGTCATGCCCACCATGAAGTGATCGATGCGGTGGCCTCCATGATCAACAAGGGTTTGAGTTTTGGCGCACCCACTGAGCTTGAAACCCTGATGGCGGACAAGGTCTGCGAGCTGGTGCCGAGCATGGACCTGGTGCGCATGGTCAGTTCCGGCACAGAAGCCACCATGTCGGCGATCCGCCTGGCACGGGGCTTCACCGGGCGGGACAAGATCGTCAAATTCGAGGGCTGTTACCACGGCCATTCCGACTCGCTACTGGTAAAGGCGGGATCGGGCATGCTGACCCTGGGCGAGCCCTCCTCCCCAGGGGTTCCGGCCAGCCTGGCGGAACATACCCTGACGCTTAACTACAACGATGCCGAACAGGTGCGGGAGCTGTTCGGGCAGATCGGTGATCAGATCGCGGCCATCATTGTCGAACCGGTGGCCGGCAATATGAACTGCATCCCCCCGCAACCGGGTTTTCTCGAAACCTTGCGCGAGGTCTGCGACAAGCACGCTTCGGTTTTGATCTTCGACGAGGTGATGACCGGATTCCGAGTTGCCCTGGGAGGCGCGCAGGCCCTCTACGGAATCACCCCGGACTTGACCACCCTGGGCAAGGTGATCGGCGGCGGTATGCCGGTGGGTGCATTCGGCGGCCGTCGTGACATCATGGAAAAGATTGCTCCGTTGGGGCCGGTATACCAGGCGGGTACCCTGTCCGGCAACCCGGTGGCCATGTCCGCGGGATTGAAAACCCTGGAATTGATCTCCGAATCCGGTTTCTATGAACGGCTATCGAACCGGGTCGAAAACCTGGCTAAGGGACTCGTCGAATCGGCCCGAACAGCCGATATCGGACTGACCGAAAACCATGTCGGCGGCATGTTCGGCCTGTTTTTCACCGACCAGGACCGGGTCACAAACTACGCGGGGGCTACGGCCTGTGATCAGGAGCGTTTCAAGGCCTTCTACCATGGGATGCTGGATCGAGGGGTCTATCTGGCGCCTTCCGCCTTCGAGGCCGGGTTTGTCTCGAATGCCCACAGTGACGAGGATATTCAGAATACCCTCAAGGCAGCCGGGGAGGTTTTCAGCAGCCTTACCTGAATCCGCTCACCGGTCGTGGATACCGCTCCGGACATCAGGTAACTGAACGGTGAATGATCTCATCACCCTATTGCTCCGCTGGGTGTCTGAGCACACCCTTTGGGCAGGCGTATTGGTATTCTTCGTAGCCTTCTCGGAATCGGTCGCCCTTTTCGGTCTGCTGGT
>JARRNW010000156.1:0-7648 GCA_037384565.1 Candidatus Thiodiazotropha sp. | reverse complement strand
GGTCATTGCCGGCACCAACTCAGACATGTATTCTGCCATCACCGGCGCTATCGGCGCCCTACGCGGACCCAAGCATGGCGGCGCCAACGAAGAGGCCTTCCGTATCCAGAGTCGCTACCACAATGTCGACGAGGCTGAGGCCGACATCCGCGAACGGGTGGGCCGCAAGGAGATCGTCATTGGGTTCGGCCATCCGGTCTACACCGTGGGCGATCCGCGCAATGAAGTGATCAAGCGGGTCGCAAAAGAGCTTTCCGAGACAGCCGACGATATGACCCTGTACCGGGTAGCCGAGCGGTTGGAATCGGTGATGTGGGAGATCAAAAAGATGTTCCCCAACCTGGACTGGTTCTCCGCCGTCTCCTACAACCAGATGGGCGTACCCACCGATATGTTCACCCCCCTGTTTGTCATCTCCCGGGTCTCCGGCTGGGGCGCGCACGTGATCGAACAGCGGGAGGACGGCAAGATCATCCGACCCTCGGCAAACTACACCGGACCGGAGAACCGGAAGTTCGTACCGATCGGTGAAAGAGGATGAGGAAGAAGTTTTGAGTTTTTAGTGTTGAGTTTTGAGTGTCGGAGTGCGCTTTGCGCACGGTGTTTGTCTCCCGCAAGAGGAGAGGGGAAGTTCTTTTCGCGGGTAGCGAACACATTCACTCAAAACTAAAAACTCATCACTCAAAACCGTCAATCTATTGCTTCGAACGAGACCCCCATGAACACCCACTACAGAAAACGACTGCCCGGCACCGAGCTGGACTACTTCGACACCCGCGAGGCGATCGAATCGATCCAACCCGGCGCCTATGACCGCCTTCCCTATACCTCCCGGGTACTGGCGGAACAGCTGGTACGCCGCTGCGATCCCGAATTGCTGACCGATGCGCTGACACAAATCATCGAGCACAGACAGGATCTCGACTTCCCCTGGTATCCGGCGCGGGTGGTGTGTCATGACATCCTCGGTCAGACCGCACTGGTGGATCTGGCCGGCCTGCGCGACGCCATCGCCGACAAGGGTGGCGACCCGGCCAAGGTGAATCCGGTGGTGCCGACCCAACTCATCGTCGACCACTCACTGGCGGTGGAAGCCCCAGGCTTCGACCCCGACGCCTTTGAGAAGAACCGGGCCATCGAGGACCGTCGTAACGAGGACCGTTTCCACTTTATCGACTGGACCCGAACCGCCTTCGACAACGTAGACGTCATCCCCGCCGGTAACGGCATCATGCACCAGATCAATCTGGAAAAAATGTCACCGGTTGTGCAGATTCGAGAAGGTGTGGCGTTTCCCGACACCTGCGTCGGTACGGATAGCCACACCCCTCATATCGACGCTCTGGGTGTGATCGCCATCGGTGTCGGTGGCCTCGAAGCCGAGACCGTGATGCTCGGCAGACCCACAATGATGCGTCTGCCGGAGATCGTCGGCGTCAGGCTCACCGGCCAGCGTCAACCCGGAATCACTGCCACCGACATCGTACTCGCACTGACCGAATTCCTTCGCCAGGAGCGGGTGGTCTCCGCCTGGCTGGAGTTTTTCGGCGAGGGCGCCAAAAGCCTGACCCTGGGCGACCGCGCCACCATCTCCAACATGACCCCCGAGTTCGGCGCCTCCGCCGGGCTCTTCTATATCGACGATCAGACCCTGGACTACCTGACGCTCACCGGCCGCACACCGGAGCAGGTGGCGCTGGTGGAGGACTACGCCAAGACCACCGGCCTATGGGCCGATGATCTGAAGGACGCCAAGTACGAGCGGGTACTGAGCTTCGACCTGTCACAAGTGGAGCGCACCATGGCCGGCCCCTCCAATCCCCATCGCCGCCTGCCCACCCATGCCCTGCACCAACGCGGTATCGCGGCAGACCTGGACAAGGCCCTGGCCGAGGAGCGGGAAGGCAAAATGCCCGACGGTGCGGTAATCATCGCAGCCATCACCAGCTGCACCAACACCTCCAACCCGCGTAACCTGGTGGCTGCCGGTCTGCTGGCGCGCAAGGCCAATGAACTCGGTTTGGTACGCAAACCCTGGGTGAAGTCCTCCTTCGCCCCGGGCTCCAAAGTGGCGAAGCTCTACCTGGAGGCCTCAGGTCTGTTACCGGAGCTGGAAAAACTCGGCTTCGGCATCGTCGCCTACGCCTGCACCACCTGTAACGGTATGAGCGGTGCGCTGAATCCACAGATTCAGCAGGAGATCATCGACCGGGATCTCTTTACCACCGCCGTACTTTCAGGCAACCGCAACTTCGATGGCCGCATCCACCCCTATGCCAAGCAGGCCTTCCTCGCCTCACCGCCTCTGGTGGTCGCCTACGCCATCGCGGGTACGATGCGCTTCGACATCGAGCAGGATGTACTGGGTGAGGATAAGGACAGCAATCCGATCAGGCTGCAGGACATCTGGCCCAGTGACGATGAGATCGACGCCATCGTCACCGAGTATGTAAAGCCGGAGCAATTCCAGCAGGTCTACACCCCCATGTTCGCAGTGAAGGCGGCACAAGCGGCCAAGAGCCCGCTCTATGACTGGCGCCCCCAAAGCACCTACATCCGCCGCCCCCCCTATTGGGAAGGCGCGCTGGCCGGTGAGCGAACCCTCAAGGGCATGCGTCCCCTGGCGGTGCTCGGCGACAACATCACCACCGACCACCTGTCCCCCTCCAACGCCATCCTGCCCACCAGCGCGGCAGGAGAATACCTGACAAAGATGGGCCTGCCTGAGGAGGACTTCAACTCCTATGCCACCCATCGCGGTGATCACCTCACCGCCCAGCGCGCCACCTTCGCCAACCCGAAGCTGCTTAACGAGATGTGCCGGGATGAACAGGGTGAGATCATCCAGGGCTCCCTGGCGCGGCTGGAACCGGAAGGTGAAACGATGCGCATGTGGGAGGTGATCGAAACCTACATGGCACGCAAGCAACCACTGATCATCGTCGCCGGGGCCGACTACGGCCAGGGTTCCTCCCGGGACTGGGCCGCCAAGGGGGTCCGCCTGGCCGGGGTGGAAGCGATCCTGGCCGAGGGCTTTGAGCGCATCCACCGCACCAACCTGGTGGGCATGGGTGTATTGCCATTGGAGTTCAAGTGGGGGGAAAAGCGCACCACCTATGCCATCGACGGAAGCGAAACCTTCGATGTAATCGGCAGACCCGCCCCCCGAGCCGATCTCACGGTGATCATGCACCGGCGCAACGGTGAGCGGGTAGAGATCCCGGTCACCTGCCGGTTGGATACCGCCGAGGAGGTGTCGGTATATACAGCCGGAGGTGTGTTGCAGCGGTTTGCGCAGGACTTTCTCGCGTCGTCCTCCGCTGCTCAGACGACAAGGGCTTAGTAGTTTTTTGTTTTGAGTTTTGAGTTTTGAGTTTTGAACATGACACACCCACCCCAAATCAAAATCCCCGCCACCTACATGCGCGGCGGTACCAGCAAGGGCGTCTTCTTCAACCTGAAGGACCTACCGGCCGCCGCCCAGGTTCCTGGCGAGGCCCGTGACAAGCTGCTGCTGCGGGTGATCGGCAGCCCCGACCCCTACGCCAAGCACACCGACGGCATGGGCGGGGCCACCTCCAGCACCAGCAAGACGGTGATCCTGACAAAGAGCGACCGGCCCGACCACGATGTGGACTACCTGTTCGGTCAGGTCGCCATCGACAAACCCTTCGTCGACTGGAGCGGCAACTGCGGCAATCTCACCGCCGCGGTAGGCTCCTTCGCCATCGCCAGCGGCCTGGTGGACAGATCACATATTCCCGACAATGGCATTGCGGTGGTGCGCATCTGGCAACAGAACATTGAGAAGACCATCATTGCCCAGGTGCCGATTACAAACGGACAAGTACAGGAGACCGGCGACTTCGAACTCGATGGGGTCACCTTCCCGGCGGCTGCGGTGAAGATTGAATTCATCCGCCCGGTGGACCCAACCGAGGCCATGTTCCCCACGGGGAATCTCGTCGATGAGTTGGAGGTACCCGGGATTGGCACCTTCCCGGCAACCATGATCAACGCCGGCATCCCCACGATCTTCCTCAACGCCGAGGATCTCGGCTATACCGGCAGCGAATTGCAGGAAGCCATCAACGAAGACCCGGCGGCCCTGCAGCGCTTCGAGACGATACGCACCTACGGAGCCATCAGGATGGGACTCATCGACCAAGTGGAAGAGGCGGCTGCCCGCCAGCACACCCCCAAGATCGCCTTCGTCGCACCACCCCGAGGCTATCGGGCATCCAGTGGCAAGCCGATCTCGGCCGGCGACATCGACCTCAACGTGCGCGCCCTCTCCATGGGCAAACTGCACCATGCCATGATGGGTACTGCCGCTGTGGCCATCGGCACGGCCGCCGCCATCCCGGGCACCCTGGTTAATCGCGCTGCCGGAGGTGGCGCGCGCGAATCGGTCGTCTTCGGCCATCCCTCCGGGACCCTCAAGGTAGGCGCGTCAGCCCGGGAATCCGACCACAACTGGATCGTAGAGAAGGTTGTGATGAGCCGTAGCGCACGAATCCTGATGGAGGGCTGGGTACGGGTACCCGGCGATATCGGGTAGTTACCCCCTCAGGCTTAGGCCAGTGGATCGGCACTGGCCCTGGAGACCCATTTCTGCAAATAGGCCTTGTCCTTTTCTTCCAGAAAATCACCCTCATCAGTCTCGGGTTTCAAGGCAAACCCATGGGCCGCAAGTTTCTGTAAAATTGGGGGTTGTTTGATTCCCACAAGCCGGGAGACAAACAAATCCGGACACTTTTTTTCCGCTTGGGAAACATCGAGCCCTGCGCCCAACAGCAGATCGATAATGGCCAGGCGCTTTCGCAACTGCGCATTAAGCTCATCAGTGGAGAGTTTCGTGCTCCTGGCGGCATTCTGCGCGGTGTCCTGTTTACCCAGAGCATCCTGAAACAGGCGTTCGATGTCTTCCAGACTCTCCGCATTTGCGATGAGATCGTTATCCACCTGTATCGACTGAGCCGCGGCATCCCCATAGGCTTTGGTATAGGCATAGGCCAACACCGGAAAATCCGGATGTCGCCATTCCCACATCAGGCAGGAAGTGCACGCCTCAAACAACGGATGATACTGTGAATTCGTACACTTGTTCACATCCACGCCCTTGCCCAGAAGATACTCCACATTTGCCACATCGATGAGTGAGCAATACATTGCGAGTAATAGTCGGTGGTTATTGACAGTCGGCTTACAGGCATCACGTATCAGGGTAAGCATTCCGGGATCCTGCACATACTTTCGAAGAATTTCCTCAGAAAGTGTGATTTGCACTCCGGATTCACGACAGGCCGAGATAAAGAACTTGAGCAATGCATCACCACCCGCCTCGTGGCAGAGATCAATGGCAGTAAGCCCTGCTATATCCTTGGCACTGGCATTGACCTTTTTCGCGAGTAATTTTTCGACGGCATAGTGATTATTGAAACGGCAGGCTTGCAATAGTGGCGTGCGTTCAAGCGGCGTTTCATCCCCAAAGGTTCGTTTAACAAAATCTTCCGCTTTCTGATACGAGTCATCAGACGATGAATACTCGAGCGCTTGTTTAATGGTCTTCTTGAGTCCCTTATCGATATTGGCACAAAAATTCAGGCAGTCTTTGTCTTCACATAGAAAATCGATCACAGTGCGGTTATCGCAGATTATCGCAACATCAAACGGCGTACGGTTCCTGCTGTCGACAACGCAACAGGTACCTAGCGACTTCAACCCGTCAATCGCATCCGAGGTATGTTTCTCTATCTGATCTAAAACCATTTCGACTTGGTGCATCCTATTGTCTCCTGGCAGGCTTTGATTGCCACATCCGCATCAGAAAGATAAACATGAAGTTATCCACAATACAAGATTGCTGCGAGTATCCAAGCTGATGGCAACACCAAAAGGCATACCGGCACATTCCCAACGTCCCTATCGTTAACACGGCACACTCCGACAGCGGGGGTCATTGGAGAATCGCCCCTGGCATCGGTGATTCAGAATTCTCTTCACCCGCATCAACGGATATACTGAGCACCTCCAAGCTGTGCAACAAAGCAATAAGGAACTCCCCGTGCCAAAAGCCTGCGAATTGAAAAAAGGTGCCGTTATCGAGATCAATGGTGTCCCCCACGCCGTGAAACAGGTCGAGGCAAAAAGCCCCTCCTCCCGGGGTGCCGCCACCCTGTACAAGATCCGCTACACCAATCTGAAGACCGGACAGAAACTGGACGAATCCTATAAGGGCGACGACTTTCTACGGGAGGCGGATTGTCTGCGCGCCCCGGTGCAGTACCTCTACAAGGACGGTCAACACTATGTTTTCATGAACATGGCCGACTACACCCAGTACAGTCTTGACGAGGGGGAACTGGCGGATGATCTGCCCTATCTCAGTGACGGCCTCGAAGGCATCACGGGACTGATTGTCGACGGAACACTAATGACCATCGAACTTCCGGTCACCATCAGCCTGGAGATTGTTGATACCGCACCGGGAATCAAAGGGGCCACCGCAACCGGACGCACCAAGCCCGCGCGGCTCACCACGGGCCTCGAAGTCCAGGTACCCGAATATCTGGAGAGCGGGGAACGGATCAAAATCAATACGGTCAATGGTACTTTCATCTCCCGCGTATAAATCGATTATCACTTGTAAGAGACACGGTAGTTCTCAGATGTTGATCTCGATAAACCAGCCTGACAAAGGAAAAAAACGCCACAGTAAGCTGGAAAAGCGCTTTGACAAGCTCTACCGGCAACTGGAGAAGCAAAAGCAGCTCAATCAGAAATTTCAACAGGATCTGGATGAGCTGGTGGACACCTATCACAAGCACATACGCCAATCAAACAGTGATCAATTCGAAACACTGGTTGCCCTGGCCCAAAAACTCATCCTGTTTGCCAGCCGAAAGAGCCTCTCCGACTGGCACAGGGATGAACTCAGTGAATGGACCCGGGAGCTTGTCATGGAGCGCATTGCCCCGGTGAACGCTGAAACAGCCGAGCAACTACAAGCCGATTACGAAACCTCAGTCGCAAAAGCACTGGGAGTTGACTTGGATGAATTCCATGCGGAATTCGAAGCGTTTCTCAACGAAGCCGTCAATAGCAGCACCGAAACCGATGCTCCGGATGAAGAGTTTCTCGACGATCTCTTTGGATTCGGTGACTTCGACCCGGAATTTGAAAACACAAGCGAGGGTTTTCGTGACGACCTTCCACCACTCGAAGATCCCTTCGACACCCCAGACCCCAGCGCAAAGGTTATGGACAGCGACTGGATCAAGACACTCTTTCGACGGACTGCGCAAAATCTCCACCCGGACCGGGAAGCGGACAGCGAAAAACGCAAGCACAAGCAGCAACAGCTGAGCGAATTGTTGGCAGCACGCAAAGCGAATGATGTACTGACCATGATCAAGATCCACAACGAGTTATTCAATACTCAGGATCTCAAACTGGCCGAGCAGGAGATCGCCGCAATCTGCGATCTGCTTGAAGATCAGCTTGATCAACTGAATCACGAAAAAATGTCTCAGATCTATTCACACCCCATCAAACACATGGTGTATGAACTGTTCTACCATAGCAGTAAAAACAAACGACAATCCGCGCTCGAAGAATGGCAACAGGAACTCCTCCGCGAACAGAC
>JARRNW010000155.1:7705-9005 GCA_037384565.1 Candidatus Thiodiazotropha sp. | reverse complement strand
GCGGCCAGGCCGATCTTCACTGCCGCATCAGCGAGGCTGGGGGAGGGGGCATCGTCATTCCCTGCCACGCCGTGCTGGATGCCCGGCTGCTGGCGGCTGCGCGGGGCGACGGGGTGACGGAACTGCGGCTGCATGGATTGGATCAGTGCGCGGATTGCCGCCATGGCGATGCCCGCGCCCAGATCGATTCGGTCATCGAACAGTTGGCGCAGTGGCTTGGCGAGGCGGCTCCCGGCCTGGATCCCGATCCCCCGACAGTCAGCGATGGCGGCAAAGGGGGGCGCGACTACCAGGACCAGCCCCATATGGATCGCCGCGCCTTTCTGCGTTTCGGTAGCGCCAGGAGCATGAGCCAGGCGGCGCAGTGGCTGCTGCCCGGCCTCTCCCGCGAGGAGGAGGACGCAGAGGCGTTGCCCTTCTATCAGAGCGACGCCCATGCGCACAGGGCATCGGCCTATCAGCAGGCGCTGATGGCGCGCGCCGAATCCGTGCCCTGGCGGGCAGACCGGCCGCTGCCGTTCATTCGGCGCCGGGTTGGCGAAGCGTGCAGCGCCTGCCTGAGCTGCGGCGAGCGCTGTCCCACCGGCGCCCTGCGGGCGAGTGATTCGGCGGCGCACAGACAATTGAGTTTCGATCCCGCCCTCTGCACCGATTGCGGCCTGTGCGAACGCATCTGCCCCGAACGCGCCATGCTTCCCGAAGCCCTGCGCGACACCGATGACCTGATGGCGGGACGCGAGATTCTGTTATTGGTCAGTCAGCAACGCTGCCGGCAGTGTGGAACCCCCTTCCTGCCCACGGATGCCGGGCGCGATCTCTGTCCCGTCTGCAGCAATGAACAGGAGCTGGATGAAGCCTGGCTCGAAATGCTTTCAGGCTAGCCTGATGGGCATAGTGATCGTGAGCGGATTGCTGGTGTGGTTGTGGTGGCGCCAGCCGCGCACACCGCAGGCGCTGTTCCAGGTCCGCTGTTCGGGTTGCCACGAGTTGCGCCGGGAGCGGCTTTGTGATTTCGCGCCATCCCTGCGACCCGCCATCGTCGGGGTCATGCGGCGCGAACACGGCGCCGACGAGGTGATCAGCCAACGGGAGGCAGTGATGATAGAAACCTACCTGAGAGAACGATTCGAATGCCCATGAATGCCCTGCAAGCCGAGATGGAGAGCCTGGAGGCGCGGGTGCTGGAGACCCTGCGCCAGGTACGCATCGGCGAGGACGGACCCGACGTGGTGAGCGCGGGACAGGTCTTCGACGTGGTCGCCACTGGCGGCGCGGTGCGCGTGCTGCTCGATCCCGCACG
>JARRNW010000155.1:0-7684 GCA_037384565.1 Candidatus Thiodiazotropha sp. | reverse complement strand
TGGAGACCCTGCCGGGTGTCGAGCGTGCGGTGGTCAAGCCGCGCCCGCGCGCCACCGCCCGCCACGCCTCTCTACCGGGTATCCGCCATGTGGTGGCGGTGCACAGCGGCAAGGGCGGGGTGGGCAAATCGACCCTGACCGCCAACCTGGCGGTCGCCCTCGCCGCCCAGGGCTACGCGGTGGGCCTGCTGGACGCCGATGTCTACGGCCCTTCCGCGCCGACCCTGCTGGGCGCCGGCGGGCGCGCCGAGACGACACCGGCCGGCGATCGTATCCAACCCAGGACGGCCCATGGGGTGCGCATGATCTCCCTCGGTCTGCTGCTGCCCGAGGAGCAGGCCCTGATCTGGCGCGGCTCCCTGATCGACCAGGGGCTGCCGCAGCTGTTCCGCGACGTGGCCTGGGGCGAGCTCGACCTGCTGCTGGTCGATCTGCCGCCGGGCACCTCGGATGTCCATCTGGCGGTGGCCGGGCATGTAGCGCTCTCCGGGGTGGTCGCCGTCACCGCGCCGGGCCAGGTCTCGGTGGACGACGTGCGCCGGGGATTGGAGATGTTCGCCGATCTGGCGGTGCCCTGTCTGGGCCTGGTGGAGAACATGGCCGGATTTGCCTGTCGCAAGTGCGGCCAGGTGGGCGCCCTGTTCGGCAGCGGCGGCGCGACGGAGCTGGCGGCCATGACCGGGCTGCCCCTGCTGGCCAGCCTGCCGTTCATCCCCGAGGTCGCGGTGGGTTCGGACGGGGGGCAGCCCGTCGCCCGCCATGAGACCGGCGCGGGAGCGCCCTTTCACGTGTTGGCCAGGCTGCTGGCCAAACGGCTGAATCTGAATTCGCAGGCGGTGAACGCATGAAACAACTCCCCGAGTTTCCCATCCCCGTGAGTCCCGGCCGGGCGGGGACCGGCACGGACCCCTGGTACGCCGAACCCCAGGAACCCGTCGCCGGCATCGGCGACATCGTGCTGGTGGCGAGCGGCAAGGGAGGGGTCGGCAAGTCCACCGTCACCGTCAACCTGGCCTGCGCCCTGCAACGCCTCGGCAAGCGGGTCGGCATCCTCGACGCCGATCTCTATGGACCCTCGATCACCCGCATGCTGGGCACCGACAGCGAACTCCCGACGGACGCCGACGGGCGCGCGATGCCGGTGCGCAACCACGGGGTCTGGGCCGTCTCCATCGGCAACGTGCTGCCGCCGGAGGCGGGACTGGTCTGGAAGGGGCCGCTGGTGGCGCAGACCCTGGTGCAGATGTTCCGCGAGCTGGCTTGGCCGGAATTGGACATCCTGCTGGTCGACATGCCGCCGGGCACCGGTGACGTGGCCTTGACCATTCTCGAACAGATCCCCCTTTCCGGAGCGCTGCTGGTGACCACCCCCCAGCGGCTGTCGACCGTCGACGCCGCCCGCGGCGTGGCCCTGCTGCACGATCTCGACATCCCGGTGTTCGGTCTGATCGAAAACATGGCGCACTATGTCTGCCCCTGCTGCGGCGAGGCGCAGACCCTCTTCCCTCCGGGCGCCGCCGAAGAGCTGGCGGTGCGCAAGCATGTCAAATATCTCGGCGGCATTCCCCTGGACCCTGAGGGACAGGTGTGCGCCGACCGGGGAGAGCCCCTGGTCGTCGCGCGGCCCGAGGGTGCGGTATCGGTGGCCTTCGCCGGACTTGCCGGGGAGGTCGTGACCGCCCTGCAGCGGGAGCGGGCGTTCAGGCGACGCGATGCGGATGAACGGGCCAGGGCGGAGCATGCAACGTTCTGGGAAAACCTTTTGGACGATTGAACAGGTAGCGACTATGAGCATCAGCCAACCCATCCGGCTCTACGTGGAGCAGCCGCAGATACCCGACGATGAGACAGCGGCGTCCTGTGCCTGGATGCAGGGGGCCGACGCGCTGGTGCTCGACCCCGCGGATTGCACGCCCCGCCGCTTCGAGTCCATGCCGGTGGAACGGGCGATTCTGCTCAACGGCGATCCCACGCGGGAGGCCTCCTGGCGCGAACAGTCCTGCGATTGGGTCTGCGGCCGGGGGCTCGAAGAGACGGCCCGGTTGCGGGATCTCCAGCCCCGGCTCCACTGGATACCGCGCCTGAACGTCACCCGCGCCCAGGTCAGTTACCGCTTTTCCGGACCCGCGGTGGGCGAAGGCTTCTCCTTCTACATACCCGACCCTGCCGCTATCAAGGGTTGGCAGGTGGCGGGGGTTTCGATCGAAGACGTGTTGGATCGGGTGACGGCGCTGGGTTTCGATGATCTGTGGCTCAACTCGCCCAAGGCGGCGTCCCGTGGTAAAGGTCTGGATCTGGATCTGTTGGAGAAGACAGAACGAGGTGATTTGGCTGTCTGGCTCTCCGGTGGTGTCGGCGATGCCGGTCATCTGCGCAATCTGGCCAGAGTGGGCGGCGCCTCGGCCGTGATCGTCGATGCCGCGGTGGCGCAGGCCTGCTCCCTCGCGACCTTGTCCGAGGCGCTGGTAGCGGAGCCGCCGCGCCCCGAAGCCGTCCCCATGACATTCACCCCTCGGAAGGTAGATCAGGAGGCGCCTTGAACCATATCGCTGGCGTCATGTTCCTCCTGTTAGCAGCGCCTGTGACCGCAGGCTCGCCGGCATCCAACACCATCAGTGCGCTGCAGCTGATGGCCTGGCTGGATTCGCCGGATCCGCCGCTGGTACTCGATGTGCGCGGGCGCCCAGCCTATCTGAAGGGAACCTTGCCGGGGGCATTCGATACCGGCAGCGATCCGATGGGCTATCTGCCGGATCACAGCAGGGATCCGGTGGTGTTGCTCACTCCGGATATCCTCGATCCCGAGCGGCTTGCGACCTGGATAGCCAGGCTCGCCGACGCGGGCCACCCGGTGTGGCTGCTGACGGGCGGCATGAGCGCCTGGAGCGAAGCGGGAGGCTCCATCGTGCAACCGGACGCCGCCTATGCGCAACCAGGACGGGTTCCCTTTCTGATCCCCAGAGGCCTGTGCGAAGGAGGTGAGCCCGCACAGGTTTTCGAATGAGGTGGTTACTGTGGCTGATATGGCTGATGTGGCTGCCGGGAGTGCTAGCCTCAGAACCGAACTCGGCGCCTCCCGGAGCGGGAGAGCCCTCACATTGTCCCGACTGCCATCAACAGGAACAGAAAAGCTTCCAGCGCAGCCGGATGGCCATTGCCGCTCGTACACCCGATTTCCTTCAGGAGTGGACGGGCAAGGGGAGGGTGGAACGCTGTCTTGCATGCCACGCCCCGAGTGGTGGCAAGGGAGTGAATTGCCGCGACTGCCACGGCAACGCGGGCCATCCCTATCCCAAGCTCCAGACGCCGCAGGTTTGCGCCCGCTGCCATGACGCCCCGGGCGAGCTGACGGTGCGGAGCTATCGGCAGTCACCGGCTGCAAGGCGGGGGGAGCAGTGCCTGGATTGCCATCTTGCACAAGCGGGGGACAGTCACGATTTCGCAGGGCCGCAGCGGCGCGGTTTTCTGCAGGGCGTCGCTCGTTTGCGCCTCTCCCTGAGACGGGATGAGGGGGGTGATACAGTCTTGATAGGGATCCATCATCGCGCGGGTCACGCCCTACCGGGCGGCACGACGGGCCGCTCTGTTTGGCTGCTGCTTGATACCTTCGCACAAGATGGGCGGCGGCTGGCAAGGTCAGTTTTCCGATTCGGCTGGTATCACGATCTCACACAGGGATGGCAGGATGAGACACTTCCCCCGGGCTCCGGCAAAGTGATCGAAATCCCGTTGCAGGATACAAGCGGGGTCAGGGTAATCGAGGCCAGATTGATCTATCGCTTCCGGCCCGGTCCGCTGGATGCGCCCGATCCCCGGCAGGTGGAACTGGATCGGAAGCGATTTGCACTCCCTGTTGAAATAGGGGAAAGTCGATGAGGCCTGGAGAGACTCAATTTGGATTCACCGGTGGGGCAAGCCCCGACTATCTGCCGATATTCAAGACAAACTCGATAAATGCTTAACCGCCGCAATCGGTCATTCGCTTTCAGCATCATCGCACTGATCCTGTTATTCATCGGAATGCGGTGCCTTGCTGCGCAAGCCGAGGTGAAGCCTGAGCGGGGTTACCGCATCGGTCTGACTCCGGTGATGCTTATCGACAGAACCTCTTTTCTGAAGACCTGGCAACTCTATTTCGAAGAGCAGCTCGGCGTCTCAGTCTCTTTCATTCAACGTCAAACCTACCGCGAGGTGATCGATCTGCTATTGACGGGAGAACTCGATGCAGCTTGGTTGTGCGGCTATCCCTATGTGGTACACCGGAAGGAGGTCGAACTGCTCGCGGTTCCGGTGTTTCACAGCGAACCCAAATACCAGTCCTACCTTATCGTTCCAGCGGGCGACGATCAGACCCAAAGTCTGCTCGATCTGAAACAGAAAGTGTTTGCCTATTCGGACCCGGACTCCAATTCCGGCTATCTCTATCCACAGGTCTGGCTGCTCAACGAGGGCGTTCAACTGCGGCACTTTTTCGCCAAGAGCTTCTTCACCTGGTCGCATCGTGAGGTGGTCAAGGCGGTTTCCGAGGGGGTTGCCGATGGTGGCGCTGTCGACGGTTACGTCTGGGAGACGCTGGCACTCAACGAACCCGAGTTGACGCGAAGAACCCGGGTTGTCTCCAAGTCACCATACTTCGGTTTTCCGCCACTGGTGGTGAAGAAAAATCTCGACGAGCTACAGGTTAAACAACTTCGCCAGGCTTTCCTGGGGATGGCTGAGGATAACGAGGGAAGAACGCTACTCAAGAAACTCAACCTGGACGGTTTTGTCCGCGGCAACGAGGCCTTATTCGACAGCATCGCTGAATCCGTCAGGATAATGGAGGCATCCGGTGAAACTCGGTGATATCAGTTATCGCATCAAGGTACCGCTGACCCTGACAGCGGTTATCCTTCTCACGGTCAGTGTGGTGACCCTGGCCCTGACATGGCGGGCCTATGAAGATCTGAGGAAAGATGTCTTCCACAATGCCATAGAGATCGGCAATGTTCTGTCTAACAGCCTGCCCAATGCGATTCTGCATGACGATCTCTGGAGCGCCTATCGCCTGGTTCAGGCAGCGGAGGGCTGGCCGAGTGAGTCCTCGTCAAGGTTGCTGGCGGTGATCGACGGGGACGGAAGAATCTATGTCTCCAACAAACCCAAAGAGCTGCAGGTGACAACACCCTTACGAGTCCATGGGGCGGAGCTCGCCCGGGTTGAGGCGGAGGTGCTCAAGTTGACGGGCGATCTCAAGCCACGGCCCTACGAACATGCGGGAGATCAGCGGCTCTACGTCATCTTGCCGATGATGAGCGACGGTGTGGCTATAGGCACGCTGATAGTCGGCTATGACCGAGCGCTTTTTCTGCCTCGGTTCTATTCCATCGTGAAGAGGGTCATTTACTCAGCGCTGGCAGTAACCGCCTTTCTACTGCCGTTGGGTTGGTATCTGGGCAACCGCATGGTGGCGCCCCTCGGGCAGTTGGCCAACTGCATGGGCAAGGTGGGGCGCGAGCAACCGGGAGAGATCGTCTGCACACTCCGCCAGGGCAAGGATGAGATAGGTCGTCTCGGTGTGAGCTTTCAGCAGATGCTGAAAGAGCTGGTCGAAAAAGATCAGATGGAAAAAAAGATGCTGGCCTCGGAACGCCTCGCTGCCGTCGGCAGACTGGCCGCAGGTGTCGCCCATGAAATCAACAATCCCCTGGGCGGCATGTTAAACGCGCTGAACACCTTCCGCCGCTACAGCGATACGGACGATCTTGGCAAGGAGACACTGGCGCTGCTTGAACGCGGATTACAGCAGATTCGTGAAACCGTATCCGCGCTGCTGGTTGAGGCCAATCCCCGCAGCCATCCACTCACACCGCAGGACATCGAGGATATCAGGAAACTGCTGTTGGTGGATGTCAATCGCAAGCGGATCGATCTCGAATGGTCCAACGGACTCACCCGATCCATGCCACTGCCCTCAACACCAATCAGACAGATCCTGATTAACCTGTCACTGAACGCTATCCAAGCGACTGAGGAGGAGGGCACCGTCGCCTGTCGGGTCGGGATCGACGGAGACACCTTTTCCATAGCTGTGCATAATGAAGGCACGGAGATCTCCCGTGATCGCCTGAACCGATTGTTCGAACCCTTTTCAGACGAAGCGCTCGGCAACGGTCTCGGGCTCTGGGTAACTTATCAACTGATACTACAGATGAACGGCAGCATCGACGTTCAATACATTGATGGCAAAACCACCTTCACGGTGGAGCTGCCGGTTCCAGTCGAAACAGGGGAGAAGTATGCAGCGTCTTTGTCTGGTTGAGGATGACGACATCATGCGTGCATCCCTATGCCAGCGCTTCAAGTTGGAAGAGATCGCCTGTGATTGCTTCGACAACGCGCTGGAAGCGCTGGCTTCCCTGGAAGATCAGTCCTATGCCGCGCTGATCTCCGATATCCGGATGCCGGAATTGAGCGGGGAGGAACTCTACAACCGCTTGCTGCAATCCAACAAGACACCGCCACCCACCATCTTCATTACCGGCTACGGCACCATCAATCAGGCGGTGAATCTGCTTAAGCTCGGCGCCAGCGACTACATTACGAAACCCTTCGACATTGACGAGTTGCTCTCAAAACTCAGACAGATCGCACCGCTCCTGTTCGGCATGGCGGAGTCTCATGAAACGGAACTCGGTGTCTCGCCGCAGATGCGTCAGATCAAGGCGCTACTGGACCGCCTGGCCGATCATGACGTGGACATCCTTATTACCGGTGAAACCGGCGTTGGAAAGGAGTATGCCGCACGCTATCTATCATCGAGAATCGACCGCAGTGGCAACCGTCCCTTCGTCGCTCTGAATTGTGCCGCGCTACCCGAAGACCTGCTGGAGACCGAACTCTTCGGCCATGAAAAAGGCGCTTTTACAGGCGCCATGCGCTCACGCCGGGGGGTATTCGAACAGGCCGATAGCGGCATACTTTTCCTCGATGAGATCGGCGAGATGTCGCCCCGCATGCAGGCGAAACTGTTGCGCACCATCCAGGAGCGGACCGTTCAACGAATCGGCAGCGAACGCACGATGCCGTTTAATACACGATTGATATACGCCACCAACCGCGATCTGAAAAAGATGGTCTCCGAGGGCACTTTCAGGGAAGACCTATACTTCAGAATCAATGTGGCGCATGTGCATATCCCGCCACTGCGCGAACGCAAGGAGGATATCGGCTGGCTGGCGTATCAAATCGTCAACCGTTTTACCCGCAAGCGAGGTGAACGCCGATTGTTGCTGCCGGTGACGGAGCGATATCTGGAACAACATCCTTGGAGCGGCAACCTGAGAGAGTTGGCAAACGCCGTTGAGCGTGCCTGCATTCTGTCAGCTCAGGAGGTCATCGGCCCCAAAGAGTTCGGGGCACTCAATGAGCAACCCCCAAGCGTGAATGAACAAGTGCTTCTAAAGGATGCCATTGAGCGTTATGAACGCACACTACTGGTTGAAACCCTCCAGCTGCACGAATGGCGTATCGCGGAAAGTGCGAACAGTCTTGGTATAAGCCGCAAGAGCCTGTGGGAGAAAATGCGCCGGTATGAGATAGAGGAATGCGAGTGATGCATGAGGTGTCAATAGGTCACGGTATATCCGAAACACTTGTCATACGGCGGCGTGGCATGAGTCACGGCCGATAATCGCTAGCGGGA
>JARRNW010000154.1:0-11074 GCA_037384565.1 Candidatus Thiodiazotropha sp. | reverse complement strand
ACTGGTATCTCTCATTTGATGTTGAGCGGCGCCGGGATGTCATAGAATATCCCATTGTCGATGAAATAGACTGCAGTGGATGGGATCTGCGTAAAGCACTGTACCTGTTCACAAGAACAAACGGCGCATTGCTTGAGTGGCTAACGAGTCCTATTAAGTACATTGAATCAGGAACTGTCGCTGAAAATCTCCGCACCCTTGCCCCTCAGTGTTTCAATAAATCCGCCTTATGTTACCACTACAGCCACATGGCCAGAGGAAACGCGAAAGAATATCTGTTTAGTGATCGCGTAAAACTGAAAAAGTACTTCTATGTATTAAGACCACTATTCGCAATACGTTTTTTAGAGCAGACAGGAAAGCCGCCACCCGTAGAATTTGAGAAATTGATGCGGGAAACCTCACCTAAGGAAATCATCCCTGCTATTGAGAATTTGCTTGATATTAAGAAAAGGACTCCTGAAATGGGGTATGGTAAGCCTGTTCCGGAAATCAATGCTTTCATCAAGTCTGAGCTGGCACGCCATGGCGAAGCCTTCAAGGGACAGGGCAGACCGGATCTTCTTGATAAAGCTGAACATCTCGAGAAACTGAACGAAATATTCAGAAATACCCTAATATGATTCAGATTTCACTCCACCCAGCCGAAACTGTACGATAATAGGTAGATCATCCTAAATTTCCACACTTGAGGAGCAGGCAAGATGGGCGATGCTAAGCAAGATAAGAAGGAGACCAAAAACGCCGACAAACCAACCAAGATCAGCCGCAAAATCTACGATAAAGAACTCTTCAAGCTGCAACTAAAGCTGGTAAAGCTACAAGAATGGATCAAGGAGCAGGGACTTAAAGTGGTGGTGATCTTCGAAGGCCGTGACGCAGCGGGTAAGGGTGGCGTGATCAAGCGCATCACCCAACACCTCAACCCCCGGATCTGTCGTGTCGTCGCTCTGCCAGCCCCCACGGAACGGGAAAAGACCCAGTGGTATTTCCAACGCTACGTCCCCCATCTGCCTGCCGCCGGCGAGATGGTGCTGTTCGATCGCAGCTGGTACAACCGGGCTGGCGTGGAAAAGGTCATGGGATTCTGCAGTGATGACGAGTACCAGGAGTTTCTGCGCTCCTGCCCGGAATTCGAGCGCATGCTGGTCCGTTCGGGCATCATCCTGCTCAAGTACTGGTTTTCAGTATCCGACGAGGAGCAGGAGAAGCGTTTTCAGAGCCGCCTTCAGGAGCCTCACAAGCGCTGGAAACTCAGTCCGATGGACCTGGAATCCCGCTCTCGCTGGTTGGAATACTCCAAGGCCAAGGACGACATGTTCGCCCACACCGACATCAAGCAAGCCCCCTGGTATGTGGTCAACTCTGATATCAAGATGCACGCACGTCTCAACTGTATCGCACACCTGCTGAGTCAAATCCCCTATAAGGATCTCACCCCGGAACCGATCGAACTGCCCCATCGAACCGGCGATACGGGCTATGTGCGCCCGCCCATGTCTGACCAGACCTTCGTACCGGAGCTCTACCCCTGATCCCAGCAGGCCGGAGCGGCCACCTTCCATTCAGGCCAGGTAACCCTGCGACCAAATGGAGTTTCGCACCCTCCAGTCGCCTGGGTCCCGGCATACGCCTGTAGGTTCGGTTCATCCGCGCCCGCTTTCGTCGTCCCGGTCAAACTCCCCTTCGATCACCCGCGTTTCCCGCTTAACCTCCTGACCGGCCCCAGCAGGGTGCATCACGCCACGATTCTTCAGCCCCACGACCAACAACCAGCGACGAACCCAGGGGATCAGGAAGATAAAGCCTACGATATCGGTGATGAAACCAGGTAATAGGAGCATAAATCCGCAGATCAGCAACACCGCGCCTTCCATCATATCGAACGCAGGCATCTCCCCGCGATTCATTGCATCCCGTACCCGGGTGAGGGTAGCCAACCCTTGTCGCCGGACCATCCAACCACCCAGCACAGCAGTGAAAATCGTCAAAAAGAGGGTCGGCAAAGCGCCAATTTGCGAACCTACTTTGATCAGGAAGTAGAGTTCAACCAGGGGCACCCCAACAAACAACGCGAAAAAGGCAATAATCGGATTCATGGCTGACAGCTTACGTGACTATACTGAAGAATTCATCCTGAACCGGCAACGGGGTCTGACACCCAGTTTATTCAGTGACATCCCCCATCTGAGGCGGGCTAAACCCGTGCAGATTCCGGCTTTGACCGCTATTATGTAAACACATTTCATGTTGGGGACGAATGATGAAAATGACATCCAAGATCAAGAGTAATAATAAATCAGGGCGTTCGGTGTGGATCGGGCTATCCACTGCCGCCCTGATACTGTTGAGTGGCTGTGGCGGCACCATGCCGACCATGGGGGGATCGAGCGGCAACACCGTGACCGGTGCCGCTGGGGGCGAAACCTCGGAAGGCGCCAACAGCCAATTGGAACACTGCGACGAAACCCTGGGCACCCTGGCAGTGGTTGAGGATCAGAGCGCGCCCTGGTGGCATACCTATCGGCGTCACTATCCGAACCTGGGCACCACCGTACCCGTACTGCGCATGATGATTCAGCAGTCCAACTGCTTCGTGGTGGTGGAACGCGGCCGAGCCATTTACGTCAAGGCAGCAATTTCAAGAAGGGCCAGATGGTAGCCGCGGACTACACCATGAATCCCAGCATTCAGTTTTCCGAAAAGGGGACTGGCGGCCTGGGCGCCGCCGTTGGTGGCTTGCTGGGCAACTACCGCCTGGGCAGACTGGCCGGCGGACTCTCCAAGAACGAAGCGGCCACTACCCTGCTGCTGATCGACAACCGCTCGGGCGTACAGGTCTCCTCTTCGGTGGGCAACGCGAGCAACTTCGATTTCAAACTCTTCGGCGGCATGTGGGGAGGCGGTAAATGGGGCAGTGCTGGCGCCTTCACCGATACACCGGAGGGCAAGGTCGTTACCGCAGCCTTCGCCGACTCCTTCAACCAGATGGTCAGGGCATTGCGGAATTACAAGGCACAGACTGTCAAAGGCGGACTGGGTAAGGGTGGTCGTCTAAAAGTCGGCGATTGATCCCTCATGTAGCCTGGATGGCGAAGCGGAATTCGGGATAACAACGATTTCCCCCTGGATTCCGCCGTACTCCAATCAGGGGATACTCCCGCTTTTTTGGCATTCCGGCGCATATCGGAGAAGTGGTGCATGGATGCACCATTTGGGAACTGAAGGCGACATCCTGTGAAGCCCCGTGATCAAACGTTCTGGATCCCGGCATACGCCGGGATGACGATGGTTGTTGACTTTCAATCCGGGTTCAATCCTGCTTATCCAGGTAGTTGGCGAATGCCTTGTCGCTGTCAATGACATGGTCTATCAGCCAGTGTTTCATCCTCCACATCCCGAATAAACGCCTGTAATTCGGCCAGCAGCATGACGTGTTCCCGGTGATGCTCAATCAACTTCGGGTAGTGATGCTCCTGCATCACCGCCTCTTCGAGCCGGAAATGCTGACGGGTCATCTCCAGTAACTGCAACACCAGGCTGAAAACATCCACTTTATCCTCTGCTACCGAGCTCGTCGGCGCGATTGAATCTGCAAGAGTATTCAGTACGCCGGCGAGGTGCTCGTGCTGCCGATCGATCATTTCCACACCCAGGCACCAGTCGTCCAACCATTCGAGAAACATTTTCATGAGGGAATTCCTGTCTCCACTAGTCAGCCAATTTGAGGCACTGCGTATGGCAACGTTTTGTTTTTGCCTTATGCCGAGCACCTTTGGGACTCAACACCAATTATGGACCGAATGATAAAATGTGACAGGTCGCGGTACGGCCCGCATTCTCGACTGATTCTCTCCCATCCAGACGCCGGCCCCCTGATGTTCAGGATCGATTTATGGGAGCGATACACCCCTGTAAACTGACAATATAGGCCATTACACCTAACCCCACACCAGCCTAAGGTTTTCCACAATCCCCCGTGAAGCGGCTTTTGCCTGGCGATGTCGTATGGTGTATTTTCGGCGCATGCCGACATCCGCCCTGTTAATCCTGTGCACCGCGCCCGACCGAGACACGGCCGAAAGACTCGCGAATCTGCTGGTGGAACAGGGCCTGGCCGCCTGCATCAGTCTCTCGTCCCCGGTCACCTCCATCTACCGATGGCAGGGAAAAAACGAAACGGCGGAAGAGATTCAGATGCTCATCAAAACAACCCGATCTCGCTATCCGGCGTGTGAATCGGCCCTCCGGAAGGAACATCCCTATGAACTTCCGGAAATCATCGCAGTCCCTGTAGAACAGGGGTTGGATGCCTATATTGACTGGGTGAAGAAATGTACAGACTAATCAACAAGATCGTCCTGCTCCTTTTACTGACGGGTATCACAGGCCCAGGCCTGTATGCGTTCAGCGAAGAAGATCTGCTGATGCCGGATCAGGCCTTCCAGATCTCAGGCAAACCCCTTGCGGAGGATCGCCTGCTGATCGAGTGGGAGATTGCCGACGGCTACTACCTCTACCGGGATAAGATCCATTTCGAGACCGATGCAGTGGGTATCGAACTCGGCCAGCCCCGTCTGTCCGAGGCTGAAATAAAAGAACACGAATTCTTTGGCAAAGTCGCCACCTACCACCACAAAGCCAGCGCGGAGATCCCTATTCAGCGGGCCCTTGGATCCCAGGAAACCCTGCTCATCAAAGCACGCTCACAGGGGTGCGCCGACCAGGGCTTCTGTTTTCCGCCTCACATCCAAGAGATCCGCCTTGCCCTGCTACCTATGAGCGAAGCTCAGGACACCCCGACCGCCACCGCATCCACAGACGTCGATAGCCCGCCCCTGGGTGTGAACACGGATCCGTTCAACGACGCCAACGGGGATGAACTGCTCGACCCGGAAGAGGCCTACCAGCTGAACGCCGAGGTTGTGGACGGGACTCATCTACACCTCAACTGGTCGATCGCGGAAGGCACCTATCTCTATCAGGACAAGATCCAGCTCTCACTGCCTCAGGCCAACGGGGTCGAAATCGCGCCCCACGACCTCCCGGAACCGGAGATCAAGGTGGATTCGATTCGCGCCGACGGTTCGATCGGCGACGTGGCGGTCTATCACAAGGAAATTGACCTCAACCTGCCCCTGGCGCGCAGCACCACCGATCCTCAGGAGATCGTGCTTGAGGCCAAATTCCAGGGTTGCGCGGAGATCGGCGTCTGCTACCCGCCGCTGACCCGGCAATTCACCCTGTCTCTGCCCGGTATCTCGGAGGCCCAGGCCGGTGAGTCCGTGACCCCGGCCAGCACCTCCCCCACCCCGACCGGCATGCCGGTCCAGTCCGAAGTGGACGAAATCGCCAGTACCCTGCAAGGGGGCTCTACCCTGGTCATCATCGGGGTGTTTTTTCTGCTCGGATTGGGGCTTGCGTTCACCCCCTGTATCTTCCCGATGATCCCCATCCTGTCAGGTATCATCGCCGGACAGGGTGACCGGATCACCACCCGCAAGGCCTTCGTGCTGTCCCTGGTGTATGTGCTTTCCATGGCAATCACATATACCTTCGCCGGAGTCCTGGCGGGTCTGTTTGGTGAAAATCTTCAGGCCTATTTTCAGAACCCCTGGATTCTCTCCGCATTCGCTCTGGTGTTCGTCCTGCTTGCCCTCTCCATGTTCGGGTTCTATGACCTGCAGTTGCCAAGCAGCCTGCAAAGCCGCCTCACCGAAGTGAGTAACAAACAGCAGGGGGGCTCTCTCGTCGGAGTCGCCATCATGGGCTTTCTCTCCGCCCTGATCGTGGGCCCCTGCGTGGCCCCACCTCTGGCCGGGGCGCTCATCTATATCGGCCAGACCGGCGACGCCCTGCTGGGTGGTCTCGCCCTGTTTGCCCTGAGCATGGGCATGGGCGCACCGTTGATCGCAATCGGTACCTCCGCGGGCAAACTGTTGCCCCGAGCAGGCAGCTGGATGGATGCGGTCAAAGCGGTGTTCGGTGTCGCCATGCTGGGCGTGGCCATCCTCATGCTCGAACGCATTGTGCCTTCCGAAGTGGCAATGCTGTTGTGGGGCATGCTGCTGATCGTTTCGGGCATCTACATGGGTGCCCTGCAACATCTGGAGATCGAAGCCAGCGGCTGGCAGAAGCTGTGGAAAGGCCTGGGATTCGTGATGCTGGTCTACGGCTCCCTGATGCTGATCGGAACCGCCGCCGGCGGCAAGGACACTCTGCAACCCCTGCGGGGTATCGCCTTCTCAGCGGCGGGCGGCGCCTCTTCGGAACACCCGGAACTGACCTTTCAGCGCATCAAGAGCCTCGAGGATCTGCAACGGGAGACCGCCACCGCCTCAGCGGCCGGGCAGACTGTGATGCTGGACTTCTATGCGGACTGGTGCGTCTCCTGCAAAGAGATGGAGAAATACACCTTCAGCGATCCCGAGGTCATCGGGGCTTTGGCCAACACCAAGTTGCTGCAGGCGGATGTCACGGAAAACGACGAGGTAGACCAGGCCCTGCTGCAGAAACATTTCGGCCTGCCCGGTCCGCCCGCGATCATCTTCTACGGCAAAGACGGGGAGGAGCGCAAGGCCTTCCGGGTGGTGGGCTTCAAGCCCGCGGCGGAGTTTGCCGAGCATGTGCGCATGGCCACAACACCTTGATAGTTTTGAGTTTTGAGTTATGAGTTTTGAGTTGATGAAGTTCGCTTCGCTCACGACTGGATTTCCCGGAGAGTTAAGGGTCGCGGAAAAAATAAATTACCCCAAAATACGCAGGATTGATGCCTGTCTTCTTAAGTGCAACGTTTTGGATGCCATCCTTAGCTCCACAGCCCGTTGCACGAGCACCCATCTGAGAGGAACTGGGTGCATTCGTCAAGCGGAAGCAATCTCGTTAAGTCAGCGTGCAAGGGTGCCAAGACCGAAACTTTTTCAATGGTATGGACTCCTTTGTTTGCTTGACGGCTCTCCCACCAAAACTTTAGGGCTCGGTGCTTGTAGAGCCCAAACCAACCATATGAGTTGCTAAAAAAACCGTGAGCGAAGCGAACTCCAACAACTAAAAACTCATAACTAAAAACCAAAAAGCCCGCTTCTTTGTTGCGATCATGACAAGTTCTGTCCAGAAACTGGACAAAACCAACTTGATCTTGCAGAATCTAGCGATTCTAAATCTGTTACCGCAAAGGCGGTCCCGAGGGTCGTTTTCGGGGCTTGGCCCAACACCGCTCTGCACGGCACAAAGCCCGGAAAAACAATATTATGACGACCATTCTGGTACTCAACGGCCCGAATCTGAATCTCCTGGGAACCCGCGAACCGAACCACTATGGCCATGAAACCCTGGAGACGATTCAGCACCGGCTCGAACACAAGGCGGATCAGTTGGGATTGACCCTCGATTTCCGACAGAGCAATGCGGAACATGAACTCCTGGAGTGGATTCACCAGGCCTACCGGGATGATGTGGCCTTCATCATCATCAATCCGGCGGCTTTCACCCATACCAGTGTCGCCCTGCGGGACGCACTGCTTGCCACAGGCATACCCTACATAGAGGTTCATCTCTCCAATGTGCACGCCCGAGAGGAGTTTCGTAAACACTCCTATTTTTCAGACAAGGCCGAAGGCGTCATCCTCGGCCTGGGCGCACTGGGTTATGAACTCGCCCTGGAAGCAGCCGCTGTGCGGCTCCACAAGTAAACATTCAGAGAAAGAACATCATGGATATTCGCAAAGTAAAAAAACTTATTGAATTGCTCGAAGAATCTGATGTCGCGGAAATTGAGATTCATGAGGGAGAGGAATCGGTCCGGATCAGCCGCGCCAGCGCCATGCCCATGGCGGCTGCGCAAATGGCGCCCATGGCCGTTGCCCCGCAAGCCGCCGTGGCACCGGCAGCTGCGCCACCGGCCGGAGAGCCCGCACAAGAGGAAGAGATCCAGGGACACGCTGTACGCTCCCCCATGGTCGGCACCTTCTACCGGTCACCCTCACCGGGCAGCAAACCCTTTGTTGAAGAGGGCCAGCAGGTCTCGGCCGGGGACACCCTGTGCATCATCGAGGCGATGAAGATTCTCAACCAGATCGAGTCCGATAAAACCGGCACCGTACGCAAGATCCTGGTCGACAACGGTCAGCCTGTGGAATACAACGAACCCCTCTTCATCATCGATTGAGTAGCCCCATGATAGACAAGATCGTAATCGCCAATCGCGGTGAGATTGCATTGCGCATACTGCGCGCCTGCAAGGAACTGGGTATCAAAACCGTGGCGGTCCACTCCGAGGCCGACCGGGACCTGAAACATGTCCTGCTCGCCGATGAGTCCGTATGTATCGGACCGGCCGCGTCCGCGGAGAGTTACCTCAACATCCCGGCGATCATCAGCGCCGCCGAGGTCACCGACTCGGTGGCGATCCACCCGGGCTACGGATTTCTCTCGGAAAACGCGGATTTTGCCGAGCGGGTGGAGAACAGCGGCTTCATCTTCATTGGCCCGAAGGCGGATACCATTCGCACTATGGGCGATAAGGTGGCGGCCATCGACGCCATGCGCAAGGCTGGTGTACCCACGGTGCCCGGTTCCAACGGCTCCTTGGACAACGATTCACAACGCACCAAAGAGCTGGCCAGCATGATCGGATACCCGGTCATCATCAAGGCTGCCGGTGGTGGCGGCGGACGCGGCATGCGGGTGGTGCATACCGAAGCCACCCTGCTGAACGCAGTGGCCATGACCAAGGCGGAGGCCGAGGCAGCCTTTGGTAACGGTACCGTGTACATGGAGAAGTTTCTCGAGAATCCCCGCCATGTGGAGTTTCAGGTCCTTTCCGATACCCACGGTAACGCCATCCATCTGGGAGAACGGGACTGTTCGATGCAGCGTCGGCATCAGAAGGTGGTCGAGGAGGCCCCCGCGCCTGGGATCACCGAACAACAGCGCAAGGATGTGGGCGAACGCTGTGCCGAGGCCTGCCGACAAATCGGCTATCGTGGCGCCGGTACCTTCGAGTTCCTGTATGAAAACGGTGAATTCTATTTCATCGAGATGAATACCCGGGTGCAGGTGGAACACCCGGTGACCGAGATGATCACCGGTATCGACATCGTGCGCGAACAGATCTCGATCGCCGCGGGCAATCCCCTGAACTATCGCCAGGAGGATGTGGTACTGAAGGGGCATGCCGTGGAGTGCCGGATCAATGCGGAGGATCCGCAGAAGTTCCTCCCCAGCCCCGGCACCATCACCCAGCTGCACACCCCCGGCGGACCGGGTATCCGAGTCGACACCCACATCTACAGCGGCTACCGGGTACCCCCCTATTACGACTCCATGATCGGCAAGCTGATTGCCCATGGCGAGACCCGGGAGTCCGCCATCGCCCGCATGCGTCTGGCCCTGCATGAAACCGTGATCAACGGCATCAAAACCAATATTCCGCTCCAGCTGGACATCATGCGTGACAGCGCCTTCAAGGCAGGTGGAGCAAACATCCACTACCTGGAAAAGAAACTGGGTCTCTGACAAACGACCTGCCCGGCGCCCCATACTGGGCCGCCTCATGACTCATACGGATTTCAACAACCCATGTCCTGGTTGCAGCTTTCACTGGATGCCGACGAAACACAGGTACCCCTGCTCGAGGTACTCTTCGAACAACTGGGGGCCGTTTCGGTCACCCTGGGTGACGCCGCAGACCAGCCGTTACTCGAACCCCCTCCTGAAACCCAACCGTTGTGGCGCCACACCCGAGTGACCGCCCTGTTCGAAGGCGATCAGGATCCAAAGCGGTTACATGATTCCCTTGCAACGGCGCTCAGCCCGTTGCTGCTTGAACAGGCGCACTGGGAACGCATCGAGGACCGCATCTGGGAACGGGTCTGGCTGGAGCATTTCAAACCCATGCCCTTCGGTGAGCGGTTGTGGGTCTGTCCGGTGGGCGAAACCATTCCCCAGACCGACGCCGTGGTCATCGAACTGGATCCCGGCCTGGCATTCGGAACCGGCACCCATCCCACCACAGCTCTGTGCCTGGAATGGCTCGATCACCAATCCCTCGCGGGACAGACCGTGATCGACTATGGTTGCGGATCGGGTATTCTGGCCATCGCGGCCCTGAAGCTGGGCGCCGCCACCGTCATTGGTGTGGACCACGACCCCCAGGCCCTGCTGGCCAGCCGGGACAACGCCTTGAAAAATGCCGTATCCGAACAGCTCATCGTCTACCTGCCGGGACAGATGCCGGATCAACCCGCGGACTATCTGGTGGCGAACATCCTCGCCGAGCCGCTGATCAATCTGGCGCCCGAACTGGTTCAACGGGTCAGACCCGGAGGACGATTCGCACTCTCCGGGATCCTGGAAGAGCAGTGGCAGGATGTAGCCCGGGCCTACCAGGATTTTGCCGAACTCGAACCCATCACAATAAGGGACGAATGGGTATTGATCAGCGGAATCCGCAATGCAAACTCCGAGTAGCGTCGTATGGGTTGCCTGTACCCTGGGTTCGATCTAACCTAGTGCAGTGTCTCGCCATCGTCGCGTATTAATATGAAACACTACACTACCTGTTATTTTTGACTGACTGCAGCCCTATGTTTACCCAATGCCCACACTGCATGACCCTGTTCCGCATCACCTCGGAACAACTCAAGGCGGCGGAGGGTCGGGTCAGATGCTGTCAGTGTAATCAGATTTTCAATGCACTCCAGCGACTCCAGGAACTCCCCAAAGCATTCAACAATCTCGCCACCACGAGTCAATACGTGGAGATGGAACACGCGGATGAGGATGCGGTACTGCTGGAGAGTCCGGAAGTCCGTTTGGAGCGGACCGACTCTACCCTGATCAATGACAGTGAATTCGAACGCACCCTGGATGACCTGGCGGATGACTCAACCCCGGTGGTCCCTTCCCTATCCGAAGACTCCAACCTGGAGGACGATCAGTTATCCCCGGACACCCACAGTCAGATGCTCTTCGAACAGGACGACGGTCTCGAACCCGAACCCGAGTATTTTGCCGAGGGCACCGAATCCCAGATGTCGGAATTACTCGATCAGGATTCCGCTTCCCTGCTGCT